>JAATFN010000013.1 GCA_015655165.1 Betaproteobacteria bacterium
CCGGCAAATCATGCAACAGGCCTGCAATCGCAGGCCTGTTTTTTTATAGTAAACTGCAATGAACCTCATGACACATAGCTTGTCAAATTTGCCCATATTACTTGATTGAAAGAGGTTTCGCGATGCATCACCACATGCTGTGTCAGCTTGGTATTGCGCTGTTGTTATGTGTGGCAAGTACTGTTCACGCACAGGGCAAACTCGACTTGCGTATCCCCGCATTACCTGAAAACAATCCTTCCTCATCCACACCATCACAAAAAGGAATGGATCTGCGTACACCAGCATCGCTGCTAGATGGTTATCAGGACAATGACCGTTGCCAAGATGGTACGCGCAGTAGCACTGTGCAGATCATTAATGGTAAAACCTATTATAAATGCGGTAACATCGGTGCACCCAACAATGACGGTTTGCCGCCAAGAAGTTTTCCGCCACGCGTCAGAGACAGTGATCGTACCGAATTACCATGTCTGCCAAATGCTGCCGCGCCCAGTTGTCTTCATACCCCGACAAGCAACCAAGGCAGCTCGATTTCCTTTACCGTACCCGCACACTAAAACGGGCACATATATCTCGACAAAAAAGAGATTAATACTGGCAACCAATCTGACACAGTACTATACTACCCACCTGCATTGCGGGTGTAGCTCAATGGTAGAGCAGAAGCTTCCCAAGCTTACGACGAGGGTTCGATTCCCTTCACCCGCTCCAGCCGCCCCAACATTATGGTGCTATTACTGTTAACGGCGCTCCCAAATCAGCATCCGCATTGCCAGACCAAACAGAACCATACCCATTAACCAGCGCTGGATTAAAGCCCACAATGGCTTTGTACCCAGAAACCCGGCAATCGATCCGGCTGCCATCACGATCATCACATTGACCGTCACGCTGATCGTAATCTGGGTCAATCCAAGGATAAACGATTGCATGAGTACACTGCCATGCACAGGATCGATAAATTGCGGCAACAAGGATAAATACATGATCGCGATTTTAGGATTGAGCAAATTCGTCACAAACCCCATCGTGATCAATTTACGTGGCGAATCTTTTGGCAGATCGCGTACAGCAAAAGCAGATCGTCCTCCAGGTTTTACTGCCTGCCATGCCAGATAACACAGATACAATGCACCAGCGATACGCAGTGCATCATAGGCAAACGGCACGGCCATTAACATTGCCGTAATACCCAGTGCGGCGCAAACCATGTAAAACACAAATCCAAGTACGACCCCTGCCAGAGAAATAAGCCCGGCAGCACGTCCCTGACAAATCGAACGGGAAACCAGATAGACCATATTGGGGCCAGGTGTTAATACCATACCGAGCGACACGAGCGCAAAAGCGATTATATGGGATAACTCAGGCATCACCACCTCTCCTCATGACGTAACATAGTGATCAATATAGGCATGCCGGTATAATGACACTTTAAGTGTATATATGGACATTGGATATATAGAAAACGCTAAAAGATATTTAACCTTATTCAAAAAAACTCATAAAATAGCCCCTTTATATAACAATACCGCTATGCGGTATGCATTGATATCTTTATCAGGCACATGCCTTACAGACTGGTTTTATGATTGAAATTCAAGCAGTATCGCAACGCTTTAAAAGCGGAGATAGCACCGTAGATGCTGTGCATAATGTCAACATCTCGATTAAAAAAGGCGAAATTTTCGGGATTATCGGCCGCAGTGGTGCAGGTAAAAGTACACTTGTACGTACGTTAAATATGTTGAATCGCCCGACATCGGGCAAAGTTCTGTTGGATGGCAAGGATATGACTTCCTTGTCGGCAAATGATTTACGTCTGGCGCGCCGGGAAATCGGCATGATTTTCCAGCATTTCAATTTGTTGTCGTCACGCACAGCCTACGACAATATCGCCTTGCCGCTGGAATTAGCCGGCAAATCCAAAAGCGAAATTGAACAAAAAATTGCACCGTTACTGGAACTGGTCGGATTAACCGCATTAAAAGACCGTTATCCGGCACAAATGTCCGGCGGACAAAAGCAACGCGTCGGTATTGCCCGGGCACTGGCAAACGACCCGAAAGTCTTGCTCTCGGATGAAGCCACTTCCGCACTGGATCCGGAAACAACACGTTCCATTTTGGAATTGCTGCAAAAGATCAACAAAGAACTGGGACTGACCATTGTGTTGATTACGCACCAAATGGAAGTCATCAAACAGATCTGCCACCGTGTCGCTGTCATGGAAACTGGTCAGGTCATCGAGCAAGGCAATGTACTGGATGTCTTTTTGCAACCCAAACACCCTGTCACACGCGCAATGATTGGGGACTTGATTGCCCAGGACTTGCCCAAGGCCGTATTGGAGCGGGTCCGTACACGACTGGAACATCCTGCTGCAAACGGCAATACAGATTATCTGTTACGTCTGGCATTTACCGACTCCGATGTCGATCAGCCATTGTTGTCTGATGCAACCCATAAATTCGCGCTGGACTTCAATATTTTACATGGTCGTATTGATGAAATACAAGGGCAGGCCTTTGGCTCGTTAGCCTTACTTGTCACCGGCACACAAAGCAATGTCGCCGGTGCTGTTGACTATTTACGCGAAAAAGGCGTTGTTGTAGAGGAGTTAAACCATGTCATCTGAAATGATCAGCCTGTTTTTTGATTCCTTTTACGAAACACTGTTGATGGTCGGTGTCTCCGGTCTGATTGGCGCACTCTTGGGTGTACCGATCGGCATTATTTTACATTTGACCGATGCCAAGGGCATTTTACCGAATGCCGGACTCAACCATACTGTCGGCCTCATTGTTAATGCCGTACGTTCAACGCCGTTCATTATTCTGCTCGTTGCTGTGATCCCATTCACACGCCTGATTGTCGGTACATCGATTGGTACGTGGGCCGCGATCGTACCACTCACGATTGCCGCAGCACCGTTTGTCGCACGTCTGGTTGAAACTGCATTGCGTGAAGTTGATCGCGGCCTTGTCGAAGC
>JAATFN010000248.1 GCA_015655165.1 Betaproteobacteria bacterium
AATGCACTACGTAACAATACACTCGACGAAATCACCGATGTATTGCTTCATGCAGAACGAGATGCTTCTGTACGTGTTGTTGTCATTACCGGTGGGATCAAGCTTTTTGCAGCAGGGGCTGATCTCAAGGAGATGGAAAAATTAAATGCGATCGATACACTGCAGGATGTGCGTCCGATGTACTGGAAACTCATTGCCGGTTTCTCCAAACCGTTAATCGGTGCTGTCAACGGTTATGCGTTGGGTGCCGGATGCGAGCTTGTGATGCATATGGATATGGTAATTGCTGGTGAGGGCATCAAAATCGGCCAACCGGAAATTAATTTGGGACTGATTCCTGGTGCCGGTGGTACACAGCGTTTGATTCGTACTGTGGGTAAACCGCTTGCCATGAAAATGGTGTTAAGCGGTGAATCGATCGATGCGGATACGGCATTGCGTGCCGGGCTGGTCACTGAAGTTGTTGCAGATGATGCTGTGATTGAACGGGCTTTAACACTAGCCAAGACGATTGCATCAAAGTCGCCGCTTGCTGTGAAACTGGCGAAAGAAGCGATATTGCGTTCATTTGAAATCGGACTGTCTGCCGGTCTGGATTTCGAGAGGAAGTCATTTTCCCTGTTAGCGGCAAGCCAGGACCGCAAAGAAGGCATTGCTGCCTTTCTTGAAAAGCGGTCTCCTGATTTTACCGGTCAATAACATAGTCCGGTTGTGTTGATCCGGTTGGTGAATATGCCATGTGAAATAAAAAGGTGATGCTCTGTGGACTGAGCATCACCTTTTTTAATGCAACGCATAAAACGTCAGAATTTATATCGGGCAGACAGTAACAGGTTGCGCGGTTCACCAAAACCGGCGATGGCCTGATAATACCGTTTGTCAAAGATATTTTCCATGTTCAGATTCAAGTCCAGTTGTTTTGATACAGACCAGGCAACCATCAGATTGGTGATGGTATAGCCGCCATGACGTTTTAAGCCATCATAGATCTGTCCTTGTGACTGTAATGAACCTCCAATGCGCCAGGCACTTAATTCGCCAGGTAAACGGTAGCTGGTGGACGCACGCACCAGTTTGTCCGGAGTCGTTGTACCATAGCGTGTGCCGACAGGGTTGGCTGCACTGTTGCTTTTGGTATAGTGGGCAGTTTTGTAACTATAGCCGATACTCAGATTCCAGTTCGGTGTCAAAGCGCCTGTGGCTTCGAGATCAAAACCTTTGCTTTCGACTTCACCTGCAGCTTCAGCACAAGATATCACACCGTCACTACATTCGCTCACATCCAATGACTTGGCCAGATTTTTTTGCTTGATCTTGAAGATGGCGGCACTGACATTTAACGCCCCGTCAAAGTATTCACCTTTAATCCCGGTTTCATAGTTGGTGCCGGTGACAGGATCCAATAATTTCCCGTCGCGATCGACACTGCTTTGTGGACTGAAGATACTGGTGACACTGGCATAAACAGTATGGTATTTATCCAGATCGTACGTGAGGCCTGCATACGGGGTGAATTCATTGTTCACTTTGTATCGTGATGTAATTGTCCCTGTGAGCGGATTGCCACCCTCATAGTCATACCAGTCAAAGCGCGCACCGACAATGCCATGCAATTTATCTGTCAGGCTAAGGCGTGTGGTGCCATACAATGCACTTTGCTTGATTTTCACAGTAGCACCATAAAAGCGTTCAAATGCACTTGTATTCGGAGCCGGTATGCTTTGTGTATTCCAGTTCAAAGGATCGAACGTATAGCCGGTGCCATTCGGATCCCTGTACCCTTCACTGAGCTGGTTTCTTTCGGTATAACTTGCGCCAACTACCAATTCATGACGGCGACCCAACAATTCGAAAGGCCCTGTCAGGTTCGCATCGACCGTGTGTTGCTGATGTTCGTAATTGAAGTTGGAGCCGTTACTGATGGTCAGCAGCTTGGTATCAGAGTTATAGGTAGATTCGTTGACCAGTGACTCGAGTTTGTTATTGAAATAATTGTAGGCCAGGGTCGCTTTCCAGCCATTGTCGAAAGTATGTGCAATGGAAGAAAATACGTTGAGATTTGTTTTGTCCCAGTACGCCCAATCAGGCGTAATACTTTGATGTGGGTCATTGACGACAGCGTTGCCATTCACGTCATATGGCAGACAATACCAGCTGGAGCCCGGATTGCGTTCCTTGTTGTAAGATACACCGGCTGTCACTAACGTACTTGGTGTCAGATCTGCTTCGATGATTCCGTAAAACAGATTGCGCTGGTGTTTGTAGTTACTGATAAATGTATTGCTGTCTTGATGTGATACGACTGTGCGTGCACGCAATGTACCTGCTTCATTTAACGCGCCACTTGCATCCAGTTCTCCGCGGTAATTGCTCCAGGTACCAACACTACCGGAGAGCGAGACTTGTGTTTCTTTTGTTGGGCGTTTACGAATAAGATTGATGACGCCAGAAGGATTGCCGGGGCCGGCTAATAAACCTGTTGCGCCACGCAGTATTTCGACACGGTCATACATTGCCAGGGAGTTAAACGAGAGCACATCGGAACTGATTGGTGTGGGAATGCCATCAATTGCGAAATTGCTGATGGTAAATCCACGGGAACTGAAACTGGCGCGTTCCGGTGCACCTTTACTCATAGACACGCCAGGCGTGTTGACTACCAGATCTTCAATGGACTGGATACCCAGATCATCCATTTTTTGGCGGGTGAACACACTGACAGATTGTGGCGTTTCACGCAACGATATGGATAGCCTGGTTGCGGTATTTGCAGATCCGGTGGTATATGAGCCTGTATTTTCAGTGGGTCCTGTGCTGTCAGTGACATCGGAGGTGGCTTGGCTGACGATGACCGGTAATGTGTGTTCGTTGGATGGGCGTGTTAATGTGTATTGATTGGTGTCACGTTGCAAGGCTTCCAATCCGCTATTACCAAGTAGTGTGGCAAATGCTGATGCAACTGTATGTGTACCGGATAGGCCTGCAGTGTGCAATCCTTGGACCAGGGCAGCGTCCACCGATAACTGGATGCCAGCTGCAGCAGAAAACTGCGTGAGGGCAGTTGCCATTGGTCCGGCCGGGATGTGATATTCACGTTTTTCCTGCGTTTGTGTGGCACTTTGTGCATGTACTTGTGTAGATACCGGTAATAAAGTCAGTAATGGCAGGCTGATGAATGCGATATGCAATGCGCGAACTAATGGGCTTGGTTCCAGAGGCTGTCGTTGCCGGTTGGCGGAATGAGTGTACATGGTGCATCCTTACTAAATGAAAATCGAAATGAAGCGTTCATCTAGTAAGACAGTCGGGGCAGATGAAAAGGGAACCTTAAATTAAAAAAATAAAAAAAGACATCAGGAAAATGGATTGTTTATTGTGCCGTGATCGATACCCACCACGGCAGTGTATGTGTGATACGTATCGGGAGTGTTCCTGCCAGAGCCGCCAGCACCTGATCGGTGTTGGCAGTATTGTAGACACCGATGACACGGATATTCGACACTTTTGGGTCAATACGAATAATACCGGTACGATAACGTGACAACTCATCAATCAGTTCGCCCAATGTGATGTTATCTGCAAAGATCTGTCGGCGTATCCAATGGCCACGTGATGGCGATATGTCTGTGGATGCTGCAATGGCTGTAGTGTCGATCTGAGTTTGTTGTCCTGCATGCACGATGTTTGCCGGGAGGGCTGGATTAATGGGCTGGATTTTCACAGCCCCTTCAAGTACAGACAGATTGACCCCATGTGCATGTTGAAAGAGATTAAAGCGTGTACCCAGTGCCTGGAATTGCCCATATGAAGTGCGCACAACGAGTGGGCGGTAGGGACGCTGTGTTTCTTTGGCTGTTTGTATCAGCATCTCGCCATGATGCAAAATGATCGTGCGTTCAATGTCTGTAAAACGGATATCAACGGCACTGTCGGTATTTAACCAAAGGCGCGAGCCATCGGCCAGACGGATCTCTTGTTGCGCTCCGGTGGTGGTCTTGTACGATGCAAACAGCGATTGCCATGAAATGCTCGTCCCGATGCTTGTTATTATGGCTCCCGTCGTACATAGCAGTAGTACTTTTAATGACTTACGGCGCATACCATGTTGTTGTGATGCTTGATCAAGGATGGTGCGGGCACCAGGTTTGCTGTTTGCAGGCAGACTTGTAAATTTTCCGCTGATGACCTCGACACGTTGCCAGGCAACCTGATGTGCTTCACAAGTATCACGCCAGACTTGCCAACGCTGCATGTCGATGTTGTTGGCCCGGGGTGACTGCAAAATCGCATACCAGTTAGCAGCTTGCTCGAGTACTGCAAAATCAAGTTGCCTGGTATGACTATTGCTATGGGGTTGTAAGGATGACGAGCCCATTACAATACAATGTCCGCTTGCAAGCAGTGCAGCATTGCTTGTGCCATGTATTTTTTGACCATGCGTTCTGAGACTGCCAGTCTTTGGGCGATGTGCTGATAACTCAGGCCGTCGAGTTGTGACAGCAAGAACGCACTGCGCGCCTTGGGATTTAATGTATCAAGGATCCGATCGATTTCACAGAGTGCTTCCATGAGCAGCGCTTGTTCTTCTGCAGAGGCAACGACAGCTTCGGGTTCCTGTGACAGATAGCCGAGATAGGCGCGTTCAATTTCCTGACGGCGCCAGTGGTTGACTACAATACGGTTGGCAACAGTTGCCAGATAGGCTTTAGGTTCGCGGATATGCGCACTATCCGCACGGCTTAAAATGCGCTCGAATGTGTCATGGGTCAAATCCGCAGCATCACTGACATTGCCGAGTTTTTTACGTAACCAGCCAAGTAACCAGTGGTGGTGATCGCTGTATAAGTCCTCAATAGTCGTTGTGGTAGCAAGAGGAGATGAAGTCACAATGTCGTTCAATGCAAATAAGAATTATTATCATTCTATGCCATGTTTTGCTGTTTGGCAATTTTTGTCCATGACGTATGGCTATGGGATACCGAAACAAAATATGGCATGAAGCCAGCTGTGTTTATGTTATCGGTCTGACTTTCTTATCTTTTATAATAGGGTACTTTGACTGACGGGATGGTTGACATGCAAGTGCTGGCACCAGGTTCAGTGGTATTTCACCGCTACCGTGGCTACGGGGTGATTACGACGATTAATTTGTTAACCGGTTGGATATCGGTGCGTTTCGGTAATGAGTCCAGAACACTGGATTTAAATCTATCGTCCGATGAGGTTCACTATGCAGACGGTACACCGATTCTGTTTCGGCGTGCACCGCCCGAGCGTATGCCGCACGCCCGTTTGATGGAGATGGTCAGGATGTTGCATCGTGCCGGCTATGAAAAACTCTACCTGTATACCTGGCCCAAAGCTTCTGGGCTGCATTGGCGATGGCATTTGTTTACCGGCCCCAGGCAGTGGATGAACCGTCCATGGCGTGAAGGTTGGTATGGTTCGGGAGCTGATTTCAATTTCAATCCTGTGATGGGGTGGGGGGATAGTCCGGCTGCCACTACACAAGAATTGATTACGGCATTGGCACAGTTTGATCCACAGGGGTTAGCGCAAGCATTAGGGAAAGACGAAGACCACACCGCCTGGTTTGCTGCTGTATGTGATGCATTGTTGCCGGATTATGCCTTTAGTCTTGGCTGGCACCATGGCGAACCCATGCCACAACATTTGCCGATCATTGCTGTGCGTAGCGGCACACCTGCATATACCGGCATGCCATTACCCTGGCCACCTGGCTGGGAAGGGCTGTGGCGCACCTCAAACGACATGGTCATGCGACCTATCAGTACGCTGACATCGTTTGATCCAATACCTAAAAACTAGATACAGCGTGCACGTTGTACATAAAAAACACACATGGTGTCTGTGTCGTTCAGGCCAGAATACCCTCCGATGCTTCATCGCTTGAATGTCAAGTGTTACTTGGCGATATAGCGTGATGACATTGAGTACGTGTTAATCGTACATTCATTGATGTAGCTCACATTCATTTGCTTGTATGTCTTGGCAGGGGAGAGTATTGTCTGTCAACAATATGGCACTGCATAGACATTGTCCGACCACTCCTTTGAGGATTACCATGATAAAAAAAAATAGTTTGGCGTTGGTTATTGCAAGTGCTTTGTCCACGACAGTGAGTGTGGCGTATGCACAAACCAATGTCACTGTGTATGGTGTCGTCGATGGCGGTGTGGCGTATGTCAGTAACAGTGGTGGCGATGGCAAGTTATGGAAGTCTTCAGGGGGGAATCTGAGCGGAAATCAATTGGGGTTGAAAGGTACTGAAGACCTTGGTGGTGGGTTGTCTGCCATATTCGGTATCGAGAGCGGCTTTGACCTGATGACTGGAAAATCGGCACAAAACGGTCGTCTCTTCGGTCGCCAATCCTTTGTGGGATTGAGTAGTCCTACGTGGGGAACCGTGACGCTTGGACGTCAATATGATCCATTGTCGGACTTGTTGCAGCCATTAACTGCTGACGCATACAGCGGTATTTTTGGGACACCAGGTGACGTCGATAACTATGACAACAGCGCACGTGTGAACAATTCGATCAAGTGGACGAGTCCCCTCTGGAATGGACTAACATTTGAGGCATTGTATGCGTTTGGCGAGGTGGCAAAGGCCAATGGTTCAGGTCAAACATACGGTGGTGCAGTGGGCTATGCCAATGGGCCGCTTGGGGTAAGCGCAGGTGTGCTTAACATCGACAATGGCAATGCTGCTGCTTCTATGCGTGGTACATCGAGTTCTGATAGTCTCTTTAATACAGCTGTTAATTCGGCTTATTCAAGTGCAAGTGTGGTGAATGTTTTGCGTGCAGGTGGGCAGTATGACTTCGGTATATTGACCGCTGGCGCTGCTTATAGTCACTCGGAGTATGTAGCTGATTCGGCGTCAACGTTTTCTGAAACAGAAAAATATCAGAATGCATCCGTATTTGCACGGTTTCAAGTCAGCAAAGCACTGCAACTGACAACCGCATATAATTTTACCAAGGCAAGTGGCGATTCATCAGCACGCTACCATCAATTGGGTATCGGCGCCGACTACACATTGAGTCCACGAACAGATATTTATGCGCTGGCCGCATATAATCACGCCAATGGACACAATGGCATAGGTACAGCGCAAGCGACGATAGGATCATATGGTATTGATGCGGGAGCAAGTTCGCAATCAATGGTTGTTCTTGGTATGCGCCATCGTTTTTAATGAAGTTTGATGTGAAGACTGGGCATTAAAGGTCACGCATACATAACAATAAAAAAACCGGGAGGTTGACATATTGGCATTGCCATATGTCAACCTCCCGAAATACAAAAGCAATCAAGGCAATCAGGTACTCTTAGTGTGAACGCAAGTCCGAGAGAAACTTCTGCGCACGCGGACTTTGCGGATTCTGGAAGAATGCTTCCGGTGTGCCGGTTTCAATCAATTGACCATGGTCCATGAACCAGACGCGATCAGCTACTTCGCGGGCAAATCCCATCTCATGGGTGACGCACATCATTGTCATGCCTTCACGAGCCAATTGTTTCATGACTTGCAAGACTTCACCGACCATTTCAGGGTCGAGTGCAGATGTCGGTTCGTCAAACAGCATGGCTGGCGGATTCATGGCCAATGCACGGGCAATGGCAACACGTTGTTGCTGTCCACCGGATAACTGGCCTGGAAATGCATCGGCTTTGGCTGTCAGGCCCACGCGTTCCAATAATTCCAGCGCATGCGTACGTGCTTGTGTACGTTTTGTACCCAATACATTCATTGGTGCCATCATGATGTTTTCAGCAACAGACAAATGGGGGAATAAATTGAAACTCTGGAAGACAAAACCGACTTGGGTACGAAATGTGTTGATATCCAGATTCTTGGCATAGATATCCTGGCCATTAAACGTAATCGTACCTTTCTGAATATCCTCCAGGCGATTGACAGTACGAATCAATGTTGATTTCCCGGAACCGGATGGACCGCAAATAACAACCACTTCGCCTTTGGCAACTTCGGCAGACACATTATTCAAGGCGTGATACTGATCGTACCATTTGTTGACATGTTCAAAAGTGATCATGTTGGCTGATGTATTACTAGAAGTCGTAACCATAATGAAATTCCAATGATAAAGCTGGCATTAAGCGGATGTTATTGTTGCAGCAGGTTGCATAACCCTATCGGGTATGCCTGCACGTTTCGTTGCAATACGTCGTTCGAGATAACGGGCAAAGCAGGTCAGCGCAAAACATAAAATGAAGTACATCATGGCCAGGATGAAAAATGTCGGCATAGGTTTGGTCAGCAGAATATTGTTGATCTGCGTTGCCGAAAATGTCAGCTCCTGCACGCTAATGATCGACGCCAAAGAAGTTTCCTTGATTGTGGAGACAAATTGACTGACCATGGTTGGCAGCATGTTGTAAATGGCTTGCGGCAAAATGACTTTGATCATGGTCTTCATGTAGCTCAAACCGAGCGCGCGTGATGCTTCCATTTGACCCGATGGCAAACCTTCGATACCTGAGCGCACGATTTCCGCCAGATACGCACCCTGGTAAATCACCATGGTGATTAAGATCGTTGTGAAGCCGCTGACATTCGTACCAATTAACAATGGGATAAAGAAATACACCCAAAAAATAAACATGATCAGTGGCACACCACGACCCAGATAGATCAAGACAATTGCCGGAATACGCAATATCTTGATCGGGCATACGCGCATGACAGCGAGAATAACGCCAAATGGGAAGGCCAGCAGGATACTGGCAGCAGAGAGGATCAGTGTTAATGCCAAGCCGCCCAGGTTGCCTTGAGGATATTGGCCGACCAACAGCAATTGCCAATAATCTTGCAAAATTTTCAGAACATCGATCATCGTTTATCTCGTCCTAATGCGGTAATGTTTTTCAATAGCCGCGCCAACGGCCATAATCATGAGTGATATGCCGAGATAGATTACAGTTGAAAACACATATACTTCGACTGTACGAAATGACTGGCTTTCGATTTCACGAGTGATATAAGTCATTTCTGCGACACCAATGGCCATTGCCAGACTGGTGTTTTTGAACAGGAGGACCGAATAGCTAACCAGTGTCGGTAAACCGATGCGTAATGCTTGTGGCAAAATCACTAATCGTGCCGCTTTCAGGTAATTCAAGCCGAGTGCGCGTGCTGCTTCCATTTGCGACTTGGGAATTGCACGTATACCGCCACGCAGCCCTTCTGAAATATAGGCAGCCATGCTCAGGCCGATTGCAATGACTGCAAACAGGAATTCGCTGTGATAACTGTTTAACCAGAATTGTACTGATTCCGGTAATAATGTCGGAATACCAAAATACCACAACAGGATTTGAACCAGCATGGGAACGTTTTGGTGGTATTCCACATAGCAGGCAACAGCTCTTTCAGCCCAGCGATTCTGCGTCATGCGAATCAGCGTGAGAACAATCCCGACTACCATTGCTAAAATCCATGCGTAGCCGGTTAGTTTTAGCATGGTAAGGACACCATCGACTAACATTGTCGGATAGTCACCACGCGTTAATACTGAAAAATCAAGGTTCAAACTCATAGACGTCTCGATTTAGGAATAAAACATCCTGCCAGTATCGACAGGCAGGATGCATGGAGCATTAACCCTTGATTGGTTCGATTTTGTAGCCGCGTTTTAAACCATACGCGGTATTAGGTCCCAACCATTTGTTAAACACTTGTTCGGCTTTGCCGGATTTTTCCATGTTGTCCAGAACGCCATTGACGTGCTTGATAAATGCCGGTTCGTTCTTACGCATACCAAGACCCCAATATTCGTTGGACAGTGCCGGTTCCAGAATATCGATTGGCGAAGTTTGCGCACTTTGTTGCTGGAACTTGACCAGCATGAGTTCGGATACGGCAAACCCTTCGACTTTCCCTTGTTGCATTGCTAAAAATGCAGCAGGTGGATCCTGGAATGTCATTGTTGTCGCGCCTGGGATTGCTTGACGTACGGCGATTTCAGATGTGGAGCCTTTAGGAGCGCTGACACGTTTTCCGCTCAGGTCTGCCGGTGATTTGAAGCCGGAAGAGTGACGTGCTGCAACCTTTTGCAAGCTTGTGTAATACGCATTACTGAATGCGATTTGTTCGGCACGTTCCGGTGTATAACCCAGATTCGCTGCGATGATGTCGATGCGGTTTTGTTGCAATTCCGGGATACGTGCAGCCACTGAAATCAGTTTTAATTCCAGTTTTACGCCAAGGCTATCTGCAATCGCTTTGCAATAATCGACGTCATGTCCCTGGATTTCACGGGTTTGTGGATTCGGGAAGCTAAATGGTTCAGCCGTGCCTAATGTGCCGCAGACCAGTGTCCCTTTTGCTTTGATATCTGCAATCTGATCTGCCATCGCAGAAGAGCTTAGTACAAAGAATGCTGTGGTGGCCAGCATGAGTTTTTTCTTCAACATATTTTCTCCGATTTTCATAATAGGTTATTGCTAGGCATTCAAGAGTTCAACTGCATCATGAATTTTTTTGCATCCAATTTCAATTTCTTCCATGGATGTCGCAAACGAGAAACGTAAATGGGATTGTTTACCATAAGAGGTGCCATCGATCGTGGCAACACCTGCTTGCTCCAGTAAATACATCATCACATCTGCGTCGTTGTTCAAGGTCTGTCCTTGTGGCGTGATCTTGCCGATCAAACCGGCAATACTCGGGAAAACATAAAATGCACCGTCGGGTTTCAAGCATGTGATGCCGGGGATTGCATTGAGCAATGGCACAATGCGCTCACAACGCGCTGCAAATAAGGCAGCTGCTTCTCTGACACAGTCTTGTGGTCCGTTTAATGCGACGACCGCCGCTGCTTGGCTTACCGCACTCGGGCAAGTTGTACTTTGCGAGATGAGTAATGCAATGTTTTTAATCAGTGCGCGTGGACCGGCACCATAACCGATACGCCATCCGGTCATTGCATAGGATTTGGATACGCCATTGACAATCAAAGTGCGACACGAGAGTGACGGTTCGACTTGTAAAGGCGAGACGTGCTGTGCACCGTAGACAAAATGTTCATAGATTTCGTCAGTCATGATCCACACGTGTGGATGACGTAGCAATACGTCACACAATGCATGTAATTCTTGTGCTGTGTATACGGCGCCACTCGGGTTATTTGGTGTGTTCAACACCAGCCAGCGTGTTTTAGGGGTGATGTGTTTTTCTAATACAGCCGCTGTTAATTTGAAGCCATCCTTGATGTCGCAATCGACAATGACTGGGGTGCCGTCATTTAATGCGACCATATCCGGGTAAGAAACCCAGTATGGTGTCGGGATCAATACTTCATCGCCTTTGTTCAACGTTGCTGCGAAGGCGTTAAAAATGATGTGCTTACCACAGTTACCAACGATGATTTCATCCATGGCGTAGTCGAGATGGTTTTCGCGTTTTAATTTGGCAATAATTGCCTGGCGCAATTGCGGTGTACCTGTCGAGCTTGTGTAACGTGTTTGGCCATGGCGTAAAGCTTCTACACCGGCTTCAACAATATGTGCTGGAGTCGGGAAATCTGGTTCGCCCAGTGTAAAGTCGGTAATCGTACGACCTTCTGCACGTAATGCGTCAACACGTGCTTTCGCTGCCATACTGGGAGATGGTTTGACAATACTGAGGCGGCTTGCAAAAATGTGTTCCAATTTGATACTCTCGGGAATAGGTTGGCGACAGGATTACAAGCCGTATGGTTGCAATACTTTGGATAACCAGGCTTGCTCAACTTTGCCAGTCGCTATTTCTTCTTTGATGTTGTTTTCATTGGTGGCAGTGATTCTTGCCGCAGCTATCAATGCTTGTGCTTTGTCCGCAGGAAAAGAGACAATGCCGTCTTCATCAGCAACAATCACGTCTCCCGGATGAATGACTTGATGACCAATGGTGACAGGTACATTGATTTCGCCAGGGCCGTTTTTATAAGGGCCACGGTGGCTGATCGCACGTGCGTAGCACGGGAAATCGGCTTCATAGAATGCAGCTGTATCACGTACAGCGGCGTCGACAATAAAACCGGCACAACCACGTTGTTGCGCATAGAGCATGATCAATTCGCCTACTAAGGCATTGGTTTCTTCCGCACCGCCATCGACTACCAATACATGTCCTTTGGACATCATCATCAGAGCTTTATAAATCAACAGATTGTCGCCAGGGCGTGTTTTGACGGTGAAGGCTGTACCAACGAGCTTTTTGCCTTTGTGAATGCGTTGCAGGCCTTTTACACCGGATAAACGTTGCAGGTTGTCGCTCAAGTGGGAAACAACAATGCTTTGCAGGGCATCGAGTATGTCCGGAGCAGCTACCGGTAGCGCTGGATTGATAACGTAAGAATGTGCAGACATGGTAATTCCAAAAATGATTGAAATAAAGTAATAAGCTAATGATTGACAATAATATGAGGTGGGAAACACAAAAAAAAGCGATAATAAATGATGATTTATCATTCCTTTAAGGAATGTTTTTTGGAAATGCACTAAATTGGGGAGTTGTAGATGTTTTCGTTTGGACAATTGGAGGCGTTATACTGGATCGCCAAGCTGGGCAGCTTTGCTGCTGCTGCAAAGCATTTGAATACGACCCAATCGGCGATATCCAAACGTATTAAAGGACTGGAAGGCAACTGCAGGGCAGAACTATTTGACCGGGATTTGCGCCATGCACGTCTGACTGACAAAGGTGAAGAGATGCTAAGTATCGCCAAGAAGCTGCTGAATCAGCGCGATATTGCCATCGAGCAGTTCAGTAAAGCGGAACATATCGAGCGGCATTTACGTATTGGTGTGACAGAATTGACAGCAATGACTTGGTTGCCACGCTGGATCCGCTTGATTCGTGCAAACTATCCCAAAGTTATTATCGAGCCCGATGTTGATTTTACATCTGCCTTACG
>JAATFN010000171.1 GCA_015655165.1 Betaproteobacteria bacterium
AGGCCCCCTCTGGCAATAGATTTGATAGTATGGGCGATAAACGTTGCTTATGTACCTGTGGGACCGAAAGGTAATCTGTTTTGATCAGTTGCGTCAATGTCGCTGTAAAGCGGCTTGCATCAGAGGTTTCTCTATACACAGGATCAAAGGTCAACATGTTCTTGCCGCCGGTATAGTGTGTTAACACTGCCACACGCTGCCCGTGCAATGAAATTGCCAACGCCTCTACAAACTCTGTACGGGTAGCTGTCATGACTTAATCTTCCAGATCTTTCAGTACTTTAGACCAATTGGTATCCTGTTTGTTTTGTTGGACATCCAATTTTTCCTGATTGAATGAGGCAATCACTTTTTTGACATCGGTATTTGGTACCAACAACAACGTCAAGCCCAGGCCTTCTGCCATTCTCAATAACGTGGACATACGCATGTCCGCAGCTGACTCGGTTCTTTGGTATTGTTGTTGCGACATACCGATGCGCATTAGCATGTCTTTTTGACTAAGGCCTTGTATTTTGCGCGCTAACTTTAGCTGTTGCATCAAGTTGTCGATACTTTGCATATCACTCTCCCAAATATACCCAATAACAATAGATTAGTTGTTATTATCTATAAATACAACTTAAATGTTGTATTTTGGTCTATCATGTTATGCAGCATAAACAATAGTTAAGCAACCCAGCAGGAACGGCAAGTCACTACCTATAATGAATGATTTAGAGAAATGCTGGCAGAAACGCCGATGGCATCCCATTCGATTTATGTCGATGGCAGGCTAACTGACATTCAAAGACAACGCTTTAAAACTTCCAGTTCGCAGACACAGAACCAGCAAACTGGGCATCTCCACCCTTCCACATCGTCGTCGACAACCCTGCCTTTAACTGCATCGTTTCTTTTAACTGATAAGCCAACCCCGCCTGAATATTCACACTATCCTTGGCTATGGCATTGCTTCTCTCTCCAAAACGATTAGCAGAATAATCCGTAAAGCTTGCCGTCTGGTAAATCGCCGTATCCCGCAATTCATGATGCCAGGCAGCTTGCAAGCTGGTCGTGAACGTCTTGCCAGTCATTGTTTCTATCGTTGACTGCCACTCCCCGCCCACATGGGCACGCAGTGAACTGAACGTCTTCTTATCCAGATGCAGGTTTGCCCCTGCACCACCGGTCTCAGTGACTTCAGGTCTGTGTAGTACCGTGTAATCCAGTCCTGCAATCGGGCCAATACTGGATTGTTCGCCAGTTTGAATCCACCAACCACCACCAATGCCTGCGGTTGCAGTAACACCCGTCCATTTGCTGCTAGGTTTAGCGATATAGCCATTCACATTCACTGTACGGTCGAAGGTATTGTCATCCACACCCAGACGTGCCAATGCAAAGGCATACGGGCCTTGGTAATTATTGAGTGCAAATCGCAAGTGCGTCCCCAAATCCACTGCCGTGTTTTTGCCGGATGCAGCCGCTTCACCACCGATTTTGGTGGATTGACCACTCACAGCACCATGCACACCCAACCTCCAGTTGTTGTGTATGTCGGCTTCACCGCCCAACACAACACCATAGGTGTTCCCGTTGGAGTCGACTGTATTGCCATTCGCACTGTGCCGATAGTAACTACCAAACGGAATCGCAAATGTCTGCCAGCCGCTGTTGGTACCTGTATTTACCTTATTCTGCCCTGCTCCATTGACCAGTTGGCTGATATGTCGTTCACGCAGCAAACTGCCATAAAACATTTCACCGTAAGTCGCAGGTGACAATTGTGTAAAGGCCGAACGGATCAGGCTGCCATCGCTTGCCGAGAAATCCAGTGCGGCAAACAAGGATTGCATATCAACGCTGGCATTGTTGGCAATCGCGTCCAATGCCTGGCCAATCTGGCGACCTGTTTGACTGTCTGCCATATTTGAATAGCCATTGGCCAAGCGCTACATTGTCACGCTATATGTGTTGTTGCCGAGATCTGCTGCTGTTGCTGTTAATGTCGGCGAGTCCAGTGTTATCGTCACTGTTGCGAATGTACCTGTCAGGCTGGTCGCATCAATCCATTTGTCACTGGTCAATTGTGTGCCGTTTGCAAACCAGCTGCGTTGTGGCGCAATCGACAGTGTGCCGTCAATGAACGCATTGCCACTGACAACCAGATTGTGCAATGTACTGTCACCGGACACGCCTACCTGCAATGTGCCACTGGCGCTTTGTACATAATTGCCGGTGATGCTTGTATGACCCTGTATGCTTGTGATCAGGGTACCGGCATTGTTCATACTGCCGGCACTATGCAATGTATAGCTGCTGTTACCGGCCAGTGTCGCGCCTTGCGCAATATCTGCACTGTAGAGTTGGTGCGTGCCATTGATCTCTGTGTGTCCACCTAATGCCTGCAACGCAATGTTGTTGATGCCGGTAATATTGCCATCGTAATGCAGTTTAAATGCCTGATCTTGCTGAGCTGTTGCTACACCATCGCTGTCTGCTACCAGACCAAGCGTCAAGGATGTCAGACGTTGATTGGTATTGCTGTCGGTCTGGTTATACTCGGAAATAATGTCGCCGGTGATCTGTGCACCTTGCATGATATTGATTGTCTCGACATAGGCATTGTCTGACATATAAATCGCGGCATAACGGCCCGTTATGGATCCTGTCAGATCAAAGCTTGTGACAAGCGGGCCATCGATTTCTGCTAAAACAGGTGCGGGTACCCCATTAACAGTATGAATGTACGAGCCTCTCTGGTCGCGCTCTCCGGCAATATTTTTACCAAAATCGAAGCTAACAGCAATCCCGTTGTCACCTGTAGCCATGACATCGCCACGTTGCACAAAACGGTGGTCTTTACCGTATGTGAACATCACGCCTCTGCTTGATGCACCGTTGGCATAGACCTTGGTTCCTGGCAGGATGGTCATGGTATTGCCCTGGCCATCTACACGGATGCCGCCACTGCCAGCGCCCGCAGACAACAAATTCGCTTGCTGGTATACCGTGTTGTAGCTACCGTAAACATGCAAGCCAAGCCCTTGTGTGGCCTGATTGTAGGTGTTCGGGATATATGCCGACCCATCCGCATTGCGCTGGAAGTAGCCGTTGTTATTAATAATGGTCTGATTACTGCCGTAAACCGATGAACCGAAAAAATTACGACGATCAATGGTGTAACCGATATCTTGCAATACTGCCAGCTCGGCTTCCATCATCATCGTATAGTTACGGTACTGCTGATGACTCATCAAACTATTTTTAAGTTCAAGATGCGACATATAGTCAGTGTCAATCGAACCGTCTTCGTAGAACATGCTGATGGGAATACCCTTCATGGCACCAGCCATCACCTCATTGACATGTGTGCCAGTGAAATACCCCTTGTTTTGTCGGACATCAAAGACACCATTGCCATTTTGTTGATTTGTGCATCCGTTACACCAGATATCCTGACCGGGTTGTGCTGCCTGGTCATTGTCGTCGTGCAAACCTGCCGTAAACAGACTGAGGCTGGACGGGTAGTACAGTGTATGGGCGGAGCCTCCTGCGTCACCATTCTCAACGACATTGAGTATCCCTAAAGCATGGGCGACTTCATGCACCATCACAATTGGCAAATTGATGCCGTTTCTGTTTAATGCCACAATTGACGGTGTATAAGGCGTATTGTCAAAACTGGCTGCGCCTACAACAATCAGCCCATGTTCGCCTGGCATTGGTGGACCGAGGTTTAGTAATACGGCTTGCACGAAGGTGGGGCCAAATGGCAGATTGCTGGCAAGGTTGCTGATGGCATAGGCGACATCATCACTATTGGCACTTGTACCGACACTAATGACCGCTGGCGACTTGCCAGGCGTTATGGTCAGGCGTTTCGCCCAATAGTCGACACCTGACAAGATGCGTTGTTTTTGATCTTCAGACAGATTCCATGGTAATGAAGGATCATCGTTTGTCGAGTAAAAATGCAGTTCAAGAAATGGCGTTCCCTTGGCATCGTTAATGGTACGAATATCTACGGCATGTGCCGTGCCACTGATTAAGGTGATGACAGCACACGCCATCGTTGTTAACTTCACATCCCACATAACGCTTTCCGCCATTCTTTGTTAGTTGCGGCCAATTTGATCATCATGCAAGACTCAAACTTACAATTTACCGACACAGAGCCCGCACTGGTGGATTGACCACGCATGGGTTAGCCGTGTGCCAGCTATTGTTTGCGCCTGATATTGATGTTGTTCTGCCCAACTTCATTGACCAGTTGGTTGATGTGACACCCGAGATGATTCATACCCTATCCCCCCTAATGTTAATCACTTTTCTATGGGGAGAAAGTGTGCCACAACACGAACAATGTGGCATCACTGATATTTGGTATTTTTAGCATTTATCGCTGGCTAGGGTACTACCGGCAAGAGACATTCGGCGCCGGTATATTTAATGCTGCGATGGGCGATTTAGCGTTAACCCATCCCATTTCTGATAGGGGCACGTCACGTGCCGTTCAGGTGACACTGAACGTGTTGCATCCCTTTTTCAATCAAAATTACTTATTCATTGCAGCGATGTGTGCTTACCTTTCATCGTAACAGCTGACAGTTCCTCTGCCTTCTTTGTAAACCCAGCCAACAATTCAATCATGTCCGCTTTCACTCTTTTGGGCGCGGTTTTCAACGAACCGGCATGAAATGGTGGTTGTGGATCATATTCACCCACCAACTGGGTGCATTCGGCATAAAAACGGCTACGTAGTTCCGCAACCAAGGTAAGACCAAAATCGAGCCCTGCTGTGACACCTGCACCGGTTAAGCGGTTACGGTCATGCACGACGCGCGCATTCGTTGGAATCGCACCGAACCCAGCCAATGCATTCAAGCACGACCAATGCGAGGTTGCCTTGTAACCATCCAATAATCCTGCGGCCCCAAGAATCAGAGAGCCGGAGCAAACACTGGTAATGTATTTCGCCTGTTTCCCTCTGTCGGCCATGAAAGCTAGCGTGTCATGGTCTGCAGCTGCAGCCAATGTGCCGTCAGTACCACCTGGTGTAAAGAGAACCGTAAGTTCACGGGGGCAAGTATCAAAAGTGGCGGTCGGTATGATCGTAACCCCGGCATCGCTCGTCACCGGATCAAGGGTTTTGGCAACGAGATGAATCTTTGCACCCATCATCGCACCAAGCATGCAATGCGGTCCGATCAGATCCATGATTGTCATGCCCGGGTACATCAGCATCGCGATCTGTTCATCCCCATGCCAGTGCACCTCGCTATCCGGCATGTACATATACGGCTCAGAATCCTTTGCCTTCTGCGCCAGTTGTTCGGCAGCATCGGCAGAAGACATGGTGAGCGGCGCTAAAAGCGACATAAGAATAAGATTA
>JAATFN010000316.1 GCA_015655165.1 Betaproteobacteria bacterium
AACGGTGAAATCAAGTTTATTCCGGAGAACTGGACAACGACCTATAACCAATGGTTAAACAACATTCAGGACTGGTGTATTTCTCGCCAACTGTGGTGGGGCCATCAAATTCCTGCATGGTATGACGACGAAGGCAATATCTACGTTGCCAGAACAGAAGATGAAGCCAAAGCACAAGCAGGCGGCAAAACCGTTACGCGCGACAATGATGTATTGGATACCTGGTTCTCCTCTGCTCTGGTGCCGTTTACGACATTGGGCTGGCCTGAAGTCACACCCGAATACAAACTCTTTTTACCATCTTCTGTATTGGTCACAGGCTTTGACATTATCTTCTTCTGGATTGCCAGAATGGTGATGATGACGACGCATTTCACAGCCCAGGTTCCATTTAAAACTGTGTATGTCCATGGCCTGGTACGTGACGGCAATGGACAAAAAATGTCCAAGTCCAAGGGTAATACATTAGATCCGATCGACTTGATCGACGGTATCGATGTGGATTCTCTGGTTGCCAAACGTACAGTCGGGCTGATGAATCCCAAGCAAGCAGCGAGCATTGAAAAAGCTACGCGTAAAGAGTTTGCCGATGGCATTCCGGCGTTTGGTACTGACGCCTTGCGCTTTACCTTTGCATCGCTGGCAACGCTGGGACGCAACATCAACTTCGACTTGGGTCGTTGTGAGGGCTATCGCAATTTCTGCAATAAACTGTGGAATGCGACACGCTTTGTGCTGATGAATACCGACGGCAAGGACTGTGGTTTTACATCTAACACCCCGCATGTCGACAACACCGAGCATTTTGCATTTTCCGAAGCCGATAAATGGATCGTGTCGTTATTGCAAAAAACCGAAGCCGATATCGAAAAGGGGTTTGCGGACTACCGTTTCGACAATATTGCCTCATCCATTTACAAGTTTGTCTGGGACGAGTACTGCGACTGGTATCTGGAAGTGGCCAAAGTACAGATCCAGACAGGTTCCGAAGCACAGCAACGTGCAACCCGCAGAACACTATTACGTGTATTGGAAGTTGTCTTGCGTCTGGCGCATCCCGTCCTGCCGTTCATCACCGAACAATTGTGGCAGACAGTTGCACCGTTAGCGGGTAAAACATTGAACCCGCAAGGCGACTCGATCATGATACAACCCTATCCGTTAGCAGTACCTGCGAATATCAATGAAGCAGCTGAAAGCTGGATGACACAATTAAAAGCATTAACCGACGCATGCCGTAACCTGCGTGGTGAAATGCAATTGTCACCAGCCTTGCGTGTACCGTTGATTATCGAGACAACCAGTGCAGATAACGCACTGGTCACATCGTTCATCCCATACCTGCAAGCGCTGGTGAAACTGTCCGACGTACAGGTAGTCTCAACACTGCCGGAGTCTCCAGCACCTGTTGCCATTGTCGGCAACATCAAACTGATGTTGAAAGTTGAGATCGATGTTGCAACAGAACGTGAACGTCTGTCCAAGGAAATTACCCGTTTGAGTGGCGAAATTACCAAGGCAAACGGTAAACTTTCCAACGAAAGCTTTGTCGCACGTGCGCCAGCACAAGTTGTCGCACAAGAGAAAGAACGACTGGCCAGCTTCACAGCTACACTAGAAAAACTGCAAGCACAGTTAGCCAAACTTTAAGCCTTATATACCGCACTGCGCCTGCAGTGCGGTGGTTTTACCACATCCTGGTCCGGTTTTATCAATACCTGTCTACCACCCGGTTCTCACGTACTGTTTTATTCCAAAAATCGGAGTAGACTAATCTCCACCAATGCATTTTCAAACAATGAAAACGTGGAGACACAGATGAAGAAACTGACGACGACAAGCGGTTTATTGCTCTTATGCTGGGCATCTTTGGTATCGGCATCCGATTTTTCCCCCATCGGTTTATGGAAAAATATTGATGATGAAACAGGCAAACCCAAAGCCTTGATTCGCATCACTGAAACCAATGGCGAATTAACCGGCAAAATAGAAAAGCTGTTTCGCTCCCCTGATCAGGAACAAAACCCGGTCTGCAATAAATGTTCTGGTGACTTGAAAGACCAGCCCATTACCGGCATGACAATTCTTTCAAACCTCAAGAAAGACGGGGATGAATATGCAGGTGGACAGATTCTGGATCCGGCGAATGGAAAAACCTACAAGAGCAAACTATCCATTGAAGAAAACGGCCAGAAACTGCGCGTACGTGGTTATATCGGTATACCTGCACTTGGACGTACACAAACTTGGCTAAGAGAGCAGTAAATGGTCTTGTGGAACCGGCACAGAATAAACGGAGCTTCTTTCCGGTATTCCTTATTTCACCGCTCCATGTATCGGGTCGGCACGCTCTCCTCTTCTCCCGAGAAGAGAAATGCTACACAAGTAGTTGAATACCGCAGTCAGCAGGATTTTCCAGCCTAACCTGTAATGCATCTTTATGCTTCTGGCTCTCAACGTGAACACGATATAGTGGTTGGCCGACTTCAACACGTTGCCCAATGCTACACAGTAAATCAATACCAGCGTCTGGAGACGCTGGTGCGCCAGCATCGCGGGCCAATCCGGCTATCGTCCATCCGTCAATCTTTCCAACCACACCGGTTGCCCAAGCTTTAACCGTGATGACGAATTCCGAAGGTAAAACAAGACGTCTAGGTGGTCCTTGAGCATCAATTATCTTGGCTAAAGCCTGTTGTGCAGCACCACTATCAAGTAACTCTGTCGCGACACGTAAGCCCACTTCAAAGCTGTTTATACGGGTATCCCACGCAAGGATATGGGCTGCAAAAAATAATGCTTTCTGACGGAGATCTTGTGGTGCATCTGGATCCCTTGCCAAGACCTGTTTAATATCCCGAACCTCTAACACAGGACCAATACCGCGTCCAATCGGCTGAGTTCCGTCGGTTGCAAATGCCTTTACTTGTATTCCCAAACCCTGACCTGTTGTTTCAAAAAGATCACAGAGCTTTTGCGCCTGCTCTTGATCAGATTGTTTCGCATAAGGGCCATAAGGAACATCCACGACAAGGTGTGTAACGCCAGCTGTCACTTTTTTCGACAAAATCGATGCTACCGACCAAGCTGCTGTTTCAAGTCCATATGGACGTGTGACCAGGTTCATGACATCGTCAATCACCGAATGATTGATATTACCGTTCCATGCGATGCACGCCCGGGCTTCACGCACACAACGACGTACAGCATCGCCATCAAGATCTACATTGGCAAGTAGTGCCATCGTATCGGCTGTCCCGGCGGCGGATGTAATCGCACGTGAAGATGCTTTGGGCATCGGCAATCCGAAAGCTGCGACAATAGGCACGACGATAGGCGTAATGCGGCTGCCTGGGACACCTCCCAGAGAATGTTTGTCAACTATCATTGGCTCATCCCACGTGATGCGGCGAACCAATCGTGAACGCGCTTCTGCCAAAGCTAGTGTTTGTGACTGATCGAGTGAACGGGTAACACTAACAAGAAACGCAGTCAGTTCTGTCTCTGTATACCGACCATCATTAGCATCATTGAGAATCGACTGATATTCATGTGTCTTGAGCGGTTGTCCACGCAGTGCTCGACTAAAATAGACACGACTGATCGGGGCTTGAATGACGAGCGCTTGGATGTCCATTCCCTGATCTATATTGAGCTTTGTTAGCAATCTTGCTGGAAGCCCAATCGATGGAACCGATTGATGATCGGAAATCGCCTCCCATGTCTGTATCCGAATGTTGGCAGAAAGTCCATTAGCTACCTGCAGCCGCAACCTTGTACCTGCCGGCCATTGCTTAACCGAGGCAAAGGCCGCTAATTCGTCTGCCGTATCGATTGGCACCATGCGTGTGACACAAACTAGCACAGGCTGTTGCAAAACTTTGATAAAACGGTCAATACCTGTTACTGAATCACTATCGTTTGAGACACATTGGCTCAAAATGCCAACAGGAAAAGGATCAACCTGTCTTTCTAACCGGGCAAGAATTTGCTCTTGCGTCTCTCTGCCTCGACCTGCTATACGTTGTGCAAGCACCTCTGGCGGTGCTGACACCTCGACCACAACAAGATTTGGCACGCGTTTGTTCATCTCATCAACCGTAGCACGAGAACCATTGGCTACAACGTGCCGGCCTGCTGCCAAGTCATCAAGCAGGTGACCGGGAAGACCATAACAAAGACCATGCGCCCGCCAGGTAATCAGAAATTCACCGGCAGCTTCTCGCAGTGCAAAACCATTGACAGTTTCCTCTTCATGATCTTCTCCGGGGGCGCCTGCCGGGCGAGTGATGATACGTTTCGCAAAAACATAAGGAGCACCAACTAAAGCTTTGCGGGCGCCATCAATCAACGTGTCTTTGCCGGCCCCACTGGGGCCAACCACCAAGAATAACGTGCCTGCAGAGGACGTAACAGGACTCATGCCTCATCCAAACCGATATCTACAGCAGGGGCTGACTGCGTAATCTTGCTAGTGGAGATGTAATCAACGCCTGTTTCAGCAATCGGGCGAATAGTTTGCAAACGGATGCCACCCGATGCTTCGACTTTCACACGTCCGTTTATCAGTGCAACTGCTTCTGTCATATTGGCCACCGACATATTATCGAGCATGATGACATCCACCCCTGCAGCCAGTGCATCATGTACCTGATCAAGCCGGTCGCATTCAACCTCAACCTTGGTCAGTACCGGTAATTTTTTACGAACGCGGGTAACAGCTTCCTGAATACTGCCGCAAACAGCGATGTGATTGTCTTTAATCATCACGCCATTATCCAAAGCCAGACGATGGTTCAGACCACCACCGCACAACACAGCGTGCTTTTCCAACATGCGCAAACCTGGTGTTGTTTTGCGGCTATCAATAAGTTGTGCCTTTGTACCACGAATTGCTTCGACATAAGTTGCCGTTTCATTTGCAATTCCACTCAAGCGCTGAACCAAGTTAAGTGCAGTCCGTTCGGCAGTCAGTACACTGCGTGCACATCCTTTGACAGTCAAAAGAATTGCACCGGCCTCGACCCGTTCACCATCCGCAAAGTGAACCTGGACATCCAGTGTCGGATCGTATTTCTTGAAAACCCGAGCAGCGATATCGATACCAGCAACAATCAACGATTCGCGTGCATTCATCACGAAACATCCTTCTTCATTCGGCTCGATCATTGTTTGTGCCGTCAGATCGCAAGCACCAATGTCTTCTGTCAACCAGAGATCAATGAGTTTTTCAGTGGCAAATTGGTCGTACATTTTAATTTCCTTTAAATATCAATAAAGTTAGAGATCGAAGAATTTTAGGGCGAAACTTCCTGTATAAATTTAAGGACATCAGGCATATATGGCTTTCGAAAGATGATGCTTGGATATTATGCAAACAGTTACCCGTGATAAGCAGCTCCCCAATCGTCTCGAGTATATAGCAGGGCTCATACGATAAAAAAACACGTAGTATCTCTTGAACAGTGACCGCCAACTTCTCATGCAAAGACCAAAGTAAACTATCAAGACAATGTCGAGCGATCGAATCAACAAACGAACGGAAAATGGCCATGGTTGATCAAGCTGACCTATGAAAACCCTGCCCTTGAGTTGGGCTGTGACAAATGCAAAATCAGACCAATTCGTTTGGACAACATCATCAATGACATGGCTAGCGGACATTAGATTCGCATCAATATTCTTCGATATCTATGATTATGCAACAAGCTAACAAGAATGTCATCGAAAATATTTAACCCGAATTAGCGCTATTATTATGTAATCTTAGATTTCTTACCAAATTATGAAAACCACAAATCAGAACTACAGCGAAAAAACTACCGCTCAACTTAATGATACCGTCAAAAAAGCGCTGGAATCGCTTAGCAATGAGCGAGTAGCCCACTTGGTTAAGGATTCAGCCCGCGGCTATATTCGTAGCTTACAAATCAGACTTGCTCCTCATGCTGTGAGCTACGGACAGTGGACGATTCTGCGTGTCTTATGGGAAAAGGATGGCTTGTCGCAGCGGGATCTTGCGGAGCGTGCTGGCGTTACTGAACCGACAACGTTTACGGCACTTAAATCATTAGAAGGACTGGGCTATATAGAGCGTACACATCTGCCAGGCGACAAGAAAAAAGTCCATGTTTTCCTTAGCAAACAGGGGCGGTCACTGAAAAAGAAGCTTGTTCCTTTAGCGGAAGAAGTCAATGAGATCAGTATGAAGGGCATCACACCAGAAGAACTTGCAATCACCCGTAAGGTGTTGGTCACAATGGCGATTAATTTATCCACGGACGAACTTGACGCCGAAGAGCGCGGAAAACGCATGCCCTCCACGCAAGAGGTCGGTCGCTTGACATCAGGTTTAAGCTGATAAAACAGCATCGTAACATTTTTTCCAATGCGCCAAGTACGTGCGATTTGCACCGAGAAGATGCGACTCAACAACATAATTGCACCAACCGCGACATGTTTTAAAAAAATACCGCTGACTTTAAAAATACATAAACTAAGATATCTAACCATAATATCCTTGATGTACACGCTCGAATTCACTATTTTTTAATCGATATCTAATGTTGGCACATCGCTTGCATTAGCAATATGGAATCGCACACATAGATCCAACAAATAGTCCGTTTGGCCTGTGTATGTGTTCTTAGCAATATCCACTACGTATCGAGGAAAATATGAAAAGCTTATCCCAGCGTCTACGAGTCTTATGCTTATCCATAGTACTTTCTATACCCTTTACAGTTACAACATGCGTGCAAGCGGAAGAAATCTCGGTTACCCAGTGGGGAACCAGTCTTTATGGTCTTCCTTATGCCGTAGCAATCAATCAGGGTTATTTCAAACAAGCCGGCATTGATATTACCGGCATCCTCACATCTGGCGGTGGTGGAACTACTGTACGCAATATTCTTGCAAGCAAGTTGCCGTATGGGGAAGTTGCTGTTTCTGCGGCCTTGGCTGCACAACGTCAAGGACTTGACGTCGTCATCGTCAATGCAGGCGTGCGCAGTGTCGCTGAAGCATCATCAGTTACCATGCCCGACTCCCCAGTTAAAAGCGTAGCAGACCTGGTCGGAAAGAAAATTGCCATCACCTCACCCAAGGGTGTCTCAGAGATGCTCCTTCTCATGGTGTTACAAGCACGGGGAATTGACGCATCACAAGTACAACGCGTTGCATCCGGTGGCTATGTCAATGGCCTGACCATGCTGGAGCAAGGTGCGGTCTCCGCAGCAGTATTGATCGAACCTTTGTCCATTGTGCGCAAAGATAAATATCGTACCGTCTATAAAGCTGGCGACGTGCTACAACCAATGACAACCTCGGTCGGGATCACCACCCGCGCCTTTGCCAAAGCCCATCCTGAAGTTATCCAGGCCATTATTGAAGGTCGACAAATGGGCGTGCAAGCAACTTATCGAGATCCGGCAGCAGCAGCCAAACTGCTGGAGACCAGCTTCAAACTTACGCCGGATGTGGCACGCGAAGCCGTCGACAATATGATCCGCGCGCACATGTGGAGTGAGGGTGAATTTGATCAATCCGAATTGAATCGGATGACCGATGGCTTGAAGCTCATCGGGGAAATCAAAGAAGATGTTGATTGGACCAAATTGATCGATAGCAGCATGCTACCAAAAGCGATCAAAGTCAAAAGCAAGCTGTGAGGGAGAACAATATGGAGTTGGCAAATACGGTTTCAGCGCCTGCGACATCTTCCCCCGACACCAACCGGGGTGTTTCGGGGAAGAGCCAGCCTCAATCTTCCGAAAAAAAGGTTCATGCAAGTCTCAGAGGTATCACACGGAAATTCAAGAAACCAGACAGCTCCGAACTTTTTCATGCAATTGGCCCTATTGACCTTGATCTCTATAAAGGAGAGTTTTTCTCCGTAGTAGGGCCATCAGGATGCGGCAAGTCTACCTTACTGGATACCTTAAGCGGACTTGCAACACCTACAGATGGGGTAGTTTTATTTGAAGGACGCGAAGTAAAAGGCGTACCTGACGGTGTAGGTGTCGTTTTTCAGGAAGACGCATCCTTCCCATGGTTATCAGTCAAAGACAATATCTCTTTTGCCATGCGCATGCATGGCATGGACGGCGCGGAAATCAAGCGTCGCGTTGACTATGCCATTGGCTTCATGGGGCTAAAGGATTTTGCATCAGCCTATCCGGCACAGTTATCAGGTGGTATGCGCCAACGTGTTTGTATTGCCCGCACCCTTGTACAACAACCTCGCCTGATCTTGCTGGATGAGCCGTTTGGCGCGCTCGACCAACAGACGCGCTTACTGATGGGCGATGAGTTGTTACGTCTTTGGCGTGAAACTTCAGCTACCGTGTTGCTCATCACGCACGCACTCGACGAGGCCACCATGTTGTCAGATCGGGTCGGCGTCATGTCTTCCCGGCCAGGTCTCTTCATTGATATTGTCGAAACAGGCTGGGATCGTGAGCGCGATAGCCGGGTTGTATCAACACCCCGCTTTGGAGAGGTGAATGCGCGTCTGTGGGACAAGCTACGTGTAGAGTCGCTCAAGGTGATGGGAGTCCATCATGGCCAATAGCATCGTTTCGGGCGTAGTACACTCAAGGAGAAGCAGGCTAATCGGCACGGAAGCGCTACTGCGAATTGCAGTGGTGATCGTGTTTATTGGATTAATTGAACTGATATGCCGGTTGGGCATCATCGACACAACAACGATGATTGCCCCTTCCGCAATGGCCCGCCATGCCTATGACATTCTTCAGACAGGCAAATTCGATAAGGACATCGTGATTAGCATTGCCAATATCGCGACATCAATCCTCTTGGCCGTCATCCTGGGATTTTTTGCCGGCTTGATGATACATGCGTTTCCGACACTCAGAACGGCACTAGAACCTTTGTTGGCAAGCTACTATGCAGTGCCTACTTTTATCTTTTATCCAGTGTTCATTGTTCTATTTGGTGTAGGCGCAGCGCCAATCATCGCAATTGCCGTTCTACTGGCGATCGTTACGATGATCACAGCAACACTCAATGGACTCGATCATATTCCACGCGCCTTGCACAAGACCGCTCTTGTGTTGCGGCTATCACCATGGCAGTCCGCCATGCGAGTGAAGTTGCCGGCTGCACTACCTTATTTATTCACAGGCGTAAAACTGGTCGTCGCCTATGCGTTCATCGGCGTCATTGCTTCAGAGTTCATTTTGTCGGGGTCAGGTGTCGGTTACGCGATCGGCTACGCCTACAACAACTTTGAAAATAATGACATGTATGCATTGATGTTTTTAGTGTTGATGACTGTCACCATCGTCAACATCTTGCTGAATGCGCTTGACCGGCGCTTACAGTCTCGTCTGAGCCGCTAAGTGAGATAATATGAACCCAAAAAGCTACTTGAAAAATCAAACAATTTATCTATGTTTGGCAGTATCACTTGCACTGATCTGGCAATGTCTACATTGGATGGTTGGCGGTGACGCGCTCGCATCTCCCGTTCAGGCCATCACAACACTGGTGGCAATGGCCCAGACAAGCGATTTCTGGTTGCATATCTTTGAGACTGCCAAAGCGCTTGTCTATGCAATATTCATCGCCATGATCGGCGGGTTGGTAGCTGGCTTACTATTGGGTATTAATCGACTTGCCCGCGATGTAACCGAACCCATTCTTCTGAATCTTTATGCCATCCCCAAAGTCACCCTTTACCCGCTCGTGCTGCTTATATTCGGATTGGGTACTTCAGCCAAGGTGGCATTTGGGGTAATGCACGGGATCATCCCGATCATGGTTTTCACCATGAGCGCAATCAGGCAAATGCGCCCTGTCTTATTACGCGCTTCACAGTCCATGCGACTGACTCGTCGTCAGTCTATTGTGCATATTGTCCTTCCGGCGATTCTTCCGGATGTCATATCAGGACTACGCCTGGCATTTTCACTGACGCTGTTGGGGGTGCTGATTGGTGAAATGTTCGCCTCCCAGCGGGGCTTGGGATTCCTGTTAACAAATGCAATGAATTTGGGAGATATCCGTACTATCATGGCAGTGGCACTCCTTCTGACAGTGTTTGCACTCAGTTGCAATGGTGCGCTCATGTACTTGGGGCGACGGTTTTCTCCAAGATAGGTCCTATCAGTTAGCCACTTTTACTCTGTGTGGAATCATGCAGAGTATTTTTGCATACACCGGCATTGTTCAATCTACAAAAGACAATTGGGATTGTGATACTTACACAAACTGTATCGTCATGCCGGGCAATGCCACGCCGGTAAATTTTGTAGTCCACGTCTGGTTGCGATCGATCGGATAGGTTTCTGTCCATACACCGACACTCACCAGTTCTCCTTCTTGCAGCGGCGCAAACAATGACTGGTCGTAGAGCATCCGATGCAAATGCCATAACGCATGTACCGGATTATCCAGATCGTCATTACTAAAACCAACCCCCGACATGATGCCATTATTGTTTTCTGTGCCGGACAAAGACAAACTGGCATTGTCTAACATGGCTTCGAGCCTGTGCTGTGTGGCAAATGACAATGCGTGCAACTCGCCGACAATCAATGTGCCATGTAAACCGAATGCGGCAATTGCGTCGGCAATCGTAAACTCCCAACCCGCAAAAGGACAACTGACAATTTCTACCCCGTGTGCAACCCATTCTATACACTCGGTCAATTCCTCGATAGTGGCCCCTACCGATGGTGTACTACCGAATTTGAATACAATCTGTGGCGCAATGCACGGCTGGATGGCGCCAGCAAGGCTTTGTATACCATTATTGCCGTTCGCATACCGAACCGTAGTATTATAGATAGGCGCCCAGATGGGATCACGCTTATCATCCTCCCGGAAAAGCGAATTATCCGCACGCACATTGAAACAGATTTTTTTACCGACAGGTTTTTCGCCTAACGCGATGCGGAAATCCAGAATACGTCTGGCAATATGATTGGCGTCTTCAATTGTAAGGCCTTGTGCTTGCGAGAGTAATGGCAAAATACGTGCATTCACACGCACTGCCATTAACTGGTGTGCAAAAACATCGATTTTCCCCGGTATCAACATAAGCGCTTATCACCTCCTGTAAAAACACGAAGGACAAACCTGCATCCATACACGGTGTATGGATGACATCGATTGATACAACTAGAACATATAATTTATTCTGGTGCCCACAAATCAGCTGTCGGACCGGTACGCGGTGCTGTCACACCAAAATGGGTATACGCTAATGGTGTCGCAACACGGCCACGTGGTGTACGTTGCAGATACCCCTGCTGAATCAGGTAGGGCTCCAGCACATCTTCAATGGTATCGCGCTCTTCACCAATGGCTGCGGCCAGATTATCAAGACCGACCGGACCGCCGTTAAATTTGAAGAGCACGGCTTCAAGCAATTTTCTGTCCATCATATCAAAACCGACCGGATCGACATCCAACATTGTTAAAGCAGCTTCTGCTATTTTCTTGGTAATTTCACCATTGCTTTTGACTTCGGCATAATCGCGGACACGACGTAAAAGTCGATTGGCAATACGTGGTGTACCACGGCTACGCTTGGCAATTTCAAATGCACCGTCAGGTACAATCGGTGCATTCAATAACGAAGCACTGCGTGTGACAATACGCGAAAGTTCTTCCGGTGTATAAAATTCAAGACGCGCCACAATACCGAAACGGTCACGCAAAGGATTTGTCAACATACCCGCACGGGTCGTCGCACCAACCAATGTAAACGGTTGCAAATCCAGACGCACCGAACGCGCAGCAGGCCCCTCACCGATCATGATATCGATCTGGTAGTCTTCTAACGCCGGATAAAGAATTTCTTCGACAACAGGTGATAAACGATGGATTTCGTCAATGAATAACACATCATTCGCTTCGAGGTTTGTCAGCAATGCTGCCAAGTCTCCGGCACGTTCGAGAACCGGACCTGACGTCTGACGCAGGTTCACGCCCATCTCGCGTGCAATAATGTGTGCCATCGTTGTCTTACCCAATCCAGGCGGGCCAAACAACAACGTATGATCCAGTGCTTCCCCGCGTTTTCTGGCGGCCTCGATGAAAATCTGCAACTGGTCACGGATTTTTTCCTGACCAACATATTCATCAAGCTGCTTGGGCCGCAAAGCACGTTCAATCGCCTCTTCGTTCGAAGACACTGGGGTTGCTGCAATAATACGCTGTTCGGTAAAGTCGTCTGTCTGTATGCTCATCGTCTTTTACGCCTTGGACAATGCTTTTAATGCCAGCTTGATGCCGTCGGAAATACTCACATCTTTCGGTACCTGCTTTAATGCCAGCGTCGCTTCTTTGTCTGAATATCCCAATGCAGCCAGCGCATTCAAAATATCGGAGACGGTATCATGATGGACAACACCACCTACCACACCTAAATCAGCCCCCAGTTTGCCCTTTAATTCCAGCAACATCCGTTCGGCTGTTTTTTTACCAATACCGGGGACTTTCGTTAAACGCCCGACTTCCTGGACAGTCACTGCTTGCGCCAGATCGTCGACCGACATGCCAGAAAGCACAGACAAAGCCGTACGCGCCCCAATACCGGACACTTTAATCAGTTCCTTGAATGTTTTACGCTCTTGTTCGCTACCAAACCCGAACAACACATGCGCGTCCTCACGAATGGCCAAATGGGTTAACAAGACGACCTTCTCGCCTAACGCCGGCAAATTGTAAAACGTACTCATCGGCACGCCAACTTCATAGCCGACCCCATTGCAGTCAACCATGACTTGCGGGGGATTTTTTTCAACAAGGACTCCGGATAAGCGACCGATCATGTTCGTCTACGCGTAAAAATTCATCAATACACAATGATACAACACTGTGCAGATATACAGTGACTTTCTGTATCAATGTAGTGTGCGATTCTCGACAAGACGACGGATTTCACCGGTTTCCTGCATACGCACAGCCAATCGTTTCGCCTCCATGACTTCATCAGCCGACATGATTTCTGTTAACTGGTTGATTTCGTCTTCTGCTTCCCCACCGCTTTTTTCCGATAAATCAAACAGCGCATAAGCGACCAGTGGATTGGGATCAACACCACGACCATAAGCAAACATTGCGCCCAACAAGTACTGGGATTGTTCGACACCCTGCTCGGCAGCCTTGTAAAACCATGTCATGGCCTGCACAACATCACGTGCCACGCCTTGTCCTTCGGTGTACATAATACCCAGATTATGTTGCGATGTCGGGTTTCCCTGTTCTGCTGCAAGGCTGTACCAGATAAATGCATCTGCATAACTTTGTGCCACACCAATGCCGTTAGCATACATCGCCCCTATATTGTTTTGTGCTTGCATATCACCGGCATCAGCAGCTTTCATGCCCCAATAAAATGCCTGGCCCGCGTCTCGTGGCAAATCCTCGCCATTCATATATTTGGTTGACATACAAAACTGTGCGCGATCATCACCTCCTTCGGCAGCCTTACGGTACCAGTACAATGAC
>JAATFN010000124.1 GCA_015655165.1 Betaproteobacteria bacterium
CGATTCAGTGGCCGTATTCGGCTTGGGTGGTATCGGTCTTGCCGTCGTTCAAGGCGCTCGTCAGGCGAAAGCCGGGCGTATTATTGCGATTGATACCAACCCGTCTAAGTTTGATTTGGCGCGTTCGTTTGGTGCAACAGAGTGTATCAATCCCAAGGATTATGACAAGCCAATTCAGCAAGTGATTATCGAGATGACAGGCTGGGGTGTTGATCACTCCTTTGAATGTATCGGTAACGTCAATGTCATGCGTTCGGCGTTGGAAAGTGCACATCGCGGCTGGGGGCAGTCAGTGGTGATCGGTGTGGCAGGGGCTGGCAAGGAAATCAGCACACGGCCATTCCAACTCGTGACTGGGCGTCGTTGGATTGGCTCGGCTTTTGGCGGCGTTAAGGGACGCAGTCAACTACCAGGCATGGTCGAAGATGCGATGAAGGGCGACATTGATCTTGCCCCTTTTGTGACCCACACGATGCCATTAGAACAAATCAATGAAGCCTTCGATTTAATGCACGAAGGCAAATCGATTCGTAGTGTCATTCATTATTAACGATCACCAATTGCACCACACCACACCACACCACACCACACCACACCACACCAGCAACAGGAGAGCCAAAATGAGTAAAGTTACTATCCATCCCGCCGTCGACCGCCATATTACACCAGCACAAGCTGGTTTCGCAGGGGGAACCTTGCAATGCCTTTGCAAGACAGACAAAGTCGAAATCAAAATTGACGCCCAGACCTTGCACAATCACGCTTGCGGTTGTACCAAGTGTTGGAAGCCGGAGGGCGCGCTATTTGCTGTTATTGCAGTCGCACCGCGCGACAAGATCAGCATCGTAGCGCATGCGGAAAAACTGAAAATCGTCGACGAAAATGCAGCTATTCAGCGCCATGCTTGCACTGAGTGCGGCGCACATCTTTTTGGTCGCATCGAGAACAAGAACCATGCTTTTTATGGTCTGGATTTCGTCCATACTGAATTGTCACCGCAAAGTGGTTGGGCAGCACCAGGTTTTGCGGCATTCGTGTCTTCAGTAATCGAGAGCGGTACGCCACCATCGCGTATGTCAGTAATCCGTGAACGTTTGCAAGAGATTGGCCTGACACCTTATGATTGCCTGTCACCGGCCTTGATGGATGCATTGGCCACACAAGCAGCAAAGCAAAAAGGCACTTATAGGGAAGCATAATTGAAAAACATGATGGTGAATTGAGAAGATCCTGATTATTCTCAGTCTAGGCACAACCTGATGCGTCAAGCACAGCGTTGTGCTCTTCATTTGGATCAGTCCATACGGGAGTCTACTGATATTGGCCGGCAGCTCTGTCGGCATGCCAGCCAGTGATTACAAGGGAAACATGCCGTTACGATTATGTACAAATTATTGCTATACCTCTTTGCTGGCTTCGTATTTAATATACATACATGCTTGAATGTATCTCGGTATGATTCCGGTTGGATCAGCATTTGAAAGAAGGAGGCAAAGATGAAGACACATCACCTTATCGCAGCAATGATGGTATTGGGTATGGCAGCAGGACCAACAGCATTTGCGCAAGACTATGAGCAGCGGGGTTTCCAGCACCAAGGTGGGGGCCCAGACCAACGAGATAGCCGCCGCGATAATTACCGAGGCGACAGAGGCGATCGTAGTGAACGTCGTGATTACGATCGCGGTGATCGCGGTGAACGTCGTGATTATGATCGTGGTGATCGTCGTGATTATGGCATGCGTCCAGGCTGGCAAGGCAATTATGCCAATTCGCAGCAGGATAGATTCCGCGGCCCTGAAGATGGCCGCTGGCAGCGAAATGATCGCGGAGCAGGCCCGCAACGTAATTGGTACAGCGGCGGTAGATTGCCGGCACCATACCGTCACAGGCAATATGTCGTTGATGACTGGCGTGGCCGCCATCTCCAAGCGCCGCCAAGAGGTTATCATTGGATTCAAGTTGGTGGCGGGGATTACATACTTGCCGCCATTGCAACAGGGTTGATTTTAAATGTATTGTTGAACCCATCTTATTAAATAGGTTCTAGTGCCCGATTACAGGGCGGTTGTAATGAAAGCTGTATCGTCAAAAGGCGATGCAGCTTTTTTTTACGTCAGAACAATGACCTTGTTGTTAGCGTTTGCCGGAAAACTCATTTTTAAAAAGCGATGCTGTGACATTGTTTTTTTTCTGTGCCCGATGCACGATTTTAATCCTACCCAATGCACTATCGCAGCGCAGATGCTGTGCTACTTGGTGAAAAATACGTCGTTATAACCCCCAAACACCAATAAATTTATTGGCATATTTATTGCTTGCATCATGGAATTGATTATTTAGTAAATCAATGTTTCATAGGTGGAACAAAATAGTCTTTTTTTTATATTGATATTTGCTATATTGCTATGAATGATTCGTATATAAACTATTGTTTTATATATGAAACAAATGGATATCGGAAGTCGCCAACGCGAAATAGGTATGAAGCAAAAAAGGCGAATATTGGATTTTGAGTGCAGACAATAGGTAATCGGTTAGGGACATCATGATCGAAATTGAATTTCGTAAAGTTGGAAAAAGTTTTATGGATCGCCAAACAATGACCGCGCGCGCAGCAGTCAGCGATGTGAATTTCTCCATTCGTAGTGGTGAGGTGGTCTCCATCATTGGTCCTTCCGGTTGCGGAAAGAGCACGTTGTTAAACATGGGGTCGGGGCTGTATTTGCCAACACAGGGCGAAGTGCTCGTTGGTGGTCAGAAAGTGACAAAGCCGGTCAGCAAAGTCGCTTTCATGTTGCAAAAAGATTTACTCATGCCATGGCGCAATATTCGTCAAAACGTGGCATTAGGACTTGAAATTGATGGCGTAAATGCAGAAGAGCGCAAACGCATTGCAGACGACTTGTTGGTGAAATGCCACTTGAAAGGTTTTGAGGAACATTACCCCTACCAGTTGTCCGGTGGTATGCGTCAACGTGCGGCGTTAGCAAGAACACTTGCTGTCGATCCACAAGTGCTGTTACTCGATGAACCATTCTCGGCTTTAGATGCACAAACCAAAATGGTCTTGCAGCAAGATCTGGCAAAAACACTCTACGAACACAAGAAGACAGCTCTTTTTATTACACATGATCTAGTTGAAGCCATTGCATTATCTGACCGACTCCTGGTGATGAGTGAACGTCCAGGCACCATTATTGAAGAAATTATTGTTGATCTTCCACACCGTAATAATCCATTGGAACGTCGCAAACTACCTGAAATAGGCCCATTACAGGGACGTTTGATGGAGTTGTTGAAGGTTGGTAAGGAAAGTGTGGAATTGGAAATGCATTAGTTGGGAAGCATAGTTGTCGTGGCATATGTTGGGCAATCAGGGGTAGTCGTTATCACTAGTAAATAATTCTGGGCATGGGAGTGAATTTAGAATGAAAAAATATTTTGCATCACTTTGTAAAAAACTGGCTTTGGCCGGATCGGTTGCATTGGCAATGTCACCTGCAGTGTCACACGCAGCATTGGAAGAAGTGACCTATCTTTTACCGGCACCACCTAATTCTCCAGCGTTTGGTCCTTGGATTTTGGCGCAGAAAAAGGGCTATTACGAAGCTGAAAATCTGAAAGTCAATTTCATTGTTGCAAAAGGTGGTGTTGATGTTGCCAAGCAAATTGGTGCGGGCAATGCAGTCATCGGCGGGGCAATTGGCGATACACCGATTATTGTGCGTGCTAATGGTATTCCAGTCAAAGCGATTGCGGTTTTAGGTGCGGGTGCTGTAACGATGGTGGCTGCTAACGCGAATGAACACATCAATACACTGAAAGATCTTAAAGGCAAGACAGTCACTGTCATGTCGTATACCGATACAACCTACTATGCATTTTTAGGTAACCTGCGTACAGCAGGTCTAGGTAAGGAAGATGTCCAGATTCAGGCAGCCGGTCCAGCAGGTGTCTGGCAGCTTTTTGCAGCTGGCAAGGCATCTGCTTTTGCAGGCGTACCTGACTGGGTTGTCAATGCAAATCATGCCGGTGTGCAGACTAAATTACTGGAAACATCCGGTTTTCAGAGTATGGCGCAAGCAATTTTGGCCTCGGACGACACAATTAAAAATAAACCGGAGCTGTTGAAACGGTTGGTGCGCGCGACCTTAAAAGGTATGGAAGACATCATGAAAGATCCAAAGGCTGCAGCACTTGTTTATGTCAGTGCCTTGCCTTCATACAAAGGTAAGGAAGACCAGATTGAAGAAAGCTTCAAGCTCTACCGTGATCATGTCTATGCAAATCAGAAGGTGCTTGGTCAGATTGATCCTGATCGCATGGCAAATGTGCAAAAGTTCTATGTCAGTGAATCAATCGTATCTAAAGCCACACCAATTGATGAGCTGTACACCAACCAGTTTGTTGGAACGAAATAAATAAAAACTGCAACTACTTTGGACGAATTCATTATGTCAGTATCAACGCCAACTCCTCGCCGATTTTTGTTGAGTGAAAAAGCACGCACGGTGTGCGGGAGTCTAGCTATTCTGGTTATCTTCCTTGCGATCTGGCAATGGGGACCTGGCTGGCTAGGCATGCCGGAATATATTTTGCCTAACTTGACTCAGGTGGCACGAGAATCTGTCGTGATGTGGAACAGTTCAAATCTGCTCGGTCATTTCTGGATTACCGCCCTCGAAGTTGTCTTGGGTTTCGGACTGGGGGCCTTATTGGGGATCGCAGTTGGTGTGGCATTAGGTTTGTCTCCACGTGCTGAAGCAATGCTGTCTCCCTATATTCTCGCATTACAAATTGCACCGAAAGTAGCATTTGCACCTTTATTTGTGATGTGGCTAGGCTACACCATTTATCCAAAAATCATTGTTGCAATCTTGATTGTATTTTTCCCGATCATGATCAACGTATTGTCTGCTATTCGTACTGTTGATCCTGATATGGTCAATCTGGTGCGTTCTTTAAATGCACAGCGCTGGC
>JAATFN010000329.1 GCA_015655165.1 Betaproteobacteria bacterium
CACTTCCTGTGCAAAAGTCGCACCAAATGTGTTCTTTCAAACGTTATTTTATTTTTTGTTACAAATAAAGCACACTTTTCCCTGCCCAACATATCCGCAATACATTGCCCAATCACGCTTTCAGGAAACCCCCTGAAAAAGCAGCTTAATTGCCAAATTTATCCTGCAGATAACTATGCAAAGATGCTTGTTACATACGTTCTCTGAAAGAAATAACGTGGGACTAATGCGAGGCTTGGCATCACTATTTTACAATAATAAAACGCCTACATTAGTAGGTCTGGATATTGGCTTTTCCAGCGTTAAACTTGTCGAACTTTCTATGTCTGCGGACAATACCATCCAGCTAGAACGTTATGCCTATGAAGCACTGCCTCAGCATTCGATTGTTGATGGCAATATCGAGAATTTGTCACAGGTAACCGATGTGGTGCGCCGTTTATGGAAGAAGAGCGGAACACGTGCAAGGTATGCCGCTATCGGATTGCCGTTTACTTCTGTCATTACAAGAACAATCGTTTTACCTGCAAATATTCCAGAAGAACAACTTGTATTAATGGTCGAGTCAGAAGCTAGTCAGTATCTGCCTTTTCCCATGGAAGAAGTACGTGTCGATTTCTGCACACTAGGTCCCGTTTCCGGCTCCCGTCATCATGTCGAAATTCTGTTGGCCGCTGCGCGCAAAGATAAAATTGACGACCGCGTTGCTATTGCCGAAGCAATCGGCATCACTCCTCTGATTGTCGACATCGATACGTATGCCGCACGCGCTGCCATCAATCGTGTTTTACCAAACTCTTCTGAAATGACGGCTTTATTCGAAATCGGTTCACAAACAACACACTTATCGGTATTGCAGGAACACGAACTTATTTATGAACGGGAACATCCTTTCGGTGGGCAACAACTCACCGACAATATTGTTGCCGAATATAACATGCCCTATGAAGAAGCAGAGATCAAGAAAAAAACCGGTGGGCTACCCAAAGAATATAAGACCGCAGTATTGCAACCATTTGTAGAAATGCTCGCGTTCGAAATTGACCGGGCATTACAACTTTTTTACACCACTACAACCCATAAAAGTATCGACCAGATATTAATTTCAGGTGGTGCTTCGTTAACGCGTGGCGTAACAGAAACGCTTAAAACACAGTTGCAAACGAAAGTATCCATTGTGAATCCGTTTGATGGAATGCATCTATCCAAACGGGTCAGAGAAACAGCCATACACAAAGAGTCGGCACAATATCTGGTCGCATGCGGGCTTGCTTTGAGAAAGTTTGACTGATGGTAAAAATCAACCTCTTGCCGCATCGCCAATTAAAACGTAAAAAAATCCAGCAAGGATTTTACGTTCAACTGGTTATTGCTGCCATGATTGGTATTGCCACAGTGGTGGTAGTTGCATTGATGATCGATATGCGTACCGATCATCAAAACAATATCAATCAAATCATTGCAAATGAAAACCAGAAGCTCGATGCACAGGTCAAAGAAGTCGCGTCGCTTACCCAAGAAATCGATGCATTAAAGGCCCGACAACATGCTGTTGAAAATTTGCAAAATGATCGCAACCAATCTATTTATCTTATGGATGATCTCGCGCACCAAGTGCCTGAAGGCATCTATTTATATGAAGTAACCCAAGAAGAAAAAACAGTCACGCTAAACGGATTTGCACAAACCAACGAGCATGTCTCCGAATTCATGCGTAATATCGAAAACAATGCCAGATGGTCGGAAAATCCCCAATTGCAGGAAATTCGTTCTGCCTATAGACAACGTACCAATAATGCCAATCATGTATTTGATTTCACAATGTCGATCGTTTTAAAGACATTTTCAGTATCCGAAGAACAATCCGATAGTGGCAATAACAACGATGATAATGTTAACGATGAGATAAATAGCGACGATAACAATGACGACGATGTACCATCTGTTGCGCCTACAGACACGCCTTCCACTATCAAAAAAGATGGTAACGGTACGACCAACAATCAGATTGCACCTGACAACAATCGTGATTCACAGAGTCCGACAGCACCTGCACCTGTGGCACCTGTACAGACACCACAACCGGCACCAATACCTGCCGGCCAGAATGATACGAAGAATATTCCTCAAGGACAAAATACGACAGGTTCGCCACAGTCTCCATCTGGCCAACAAGTAACGCCGCAACAGGTACCAGCGTCGGATACAGCACCGGAACCCGATCCGGCAATAACACCACAACAATGACCGGTGCATACATGACTACATTTAAAATCCGTCTAGCAGAACTGACCGAGCAATACCAAGGTCTCAATGACCGTCATCCGAGTCGATGGCCGTTTATACCAAAAATGACATTATTTGCATTGATCATCGGTGTGATGTTGTTTATGGGCTGGCATTTTTACTGGATAGACAAGCTTGCCGAACTCGAACAAAGTGTGCACGAAGAAGTAAAACTAAAAGACGATTATCAACAAAAAATCCAGAAAGCAATCAGCCTTGACGTATTAAAACAGCAAAAAAAACTGGTCAGTGACTACGTACTGGCACTGGAAAAACAGTTGCCCAATAAATCCGAAATGGATGCTTTACTGTCAGATATCAATCAAGCAGGTGTTGGTAGAGGCTTGCAATTTGAACTGTTCAAACCCGGCAGCGATATCGCACGGGATTATTATGTCGAGCTCCCCATTACCATTAAAGTGACAGGGAAATATCATGAAATCGGCAACTTTGCGAGTGACCTGGCAGCATTACCGCGCATTGTGTCACTGCAAAATATCAAACTGTC
>JAATFN010000216.1 GCA_015655165.1 Betaproteobacteria bacterium
CAAAGGCCGCCAAATCGGCGTTGATATTATCGTTAGCCTGGCTGCTGGAGTAATCGGTATTGCGTCATTGCCTGCAGATATAAAACGTCCAGTACAGTCATCTTCGGCCAGCCGGGTCATTACCACTGACTGGGCTGTCGCAGAAACACTGTTTGCATTGGGTGTGCCATTTGTTGGTGTGGGAGAAAAACGTTACTACGACCAATGGGTCAAGTCTCCTGAATTACCAGATCAAGTTGTTGATTTCGGTATGCGTGTACAGCCTAATCTGGAGCTGCTTGATGACTTGCATCCGACATTATTGATTAATTCGTCATGGTATCAGCGCTTATTGCCACCTTCGTTATTAACCATTCCCTCGGAAATAATTGATTTCTTCACAGATAACGGGGTGACTTGGGACAATACCGTGTCAGCCACATTAAAAATCGGTGATGCCACACATTATGCCGATCAAGCAAAAAAACTGGTTGTGGACACTGAGCAATTGTTTCATCAACAAGCCCAGGTTGTAAACGCATATTCACAACGGCCTATCGCCATCGTGCAATTTATTGATGCAAGAACCATGCGTATTTATGGTGCCAACAGTTTATATGGCGTCGTTTTACAACGATTGGGTTTACACAATGTTTGGGCAAATGCCAGCAATGCCTGGGGTAACGATACGATTGCATTAAGCAAGCTGGCTGATTTGCCAGCCGATACATTGCTGCTTGTTGTCCAGCCGCATCCGGCTAACGTCTATAGACAACTGAAAAACAGTGTCATCTGGCAAAATCTCCCGGTCATTCAACCGTACAATCCCCGTGTATTGCCAGCGACCTGGAGCTTTGGGGGCTTACTTGCCATGCAACGGTTTGGTACGCATGTCGTCGAAGCCATGGTGTCCAATAAAGAAGGGTCATGGTAATGATTGCGCTCATAAAAAAACAACCGGCGCTGTATGTGTGGCTGCTATGCCTTTTTTTGGTTGTTGTTGTCTTCAATTATTGGTTGCAGTATCAGCAATATCATCAATTATTGCAGCATACACAGATTGCTTTTGCCGATATCATTTTATGGCATAGTGTATTGCCGCGTATTGCCATGGCAGTACTTGTCGGGGGGACGTTAGGCGTTGCCACGATCCTGTTGCAACAAGTCACGAATAATATATTGGCCTCGGACTCCACATTGGCAGTCAATGGTGGTGCGCAATTCGTCTTATTGTTGGTGGCCATTTTCTTCCCGTCTTTTTTAGAATTGTTCAATGGTGCATTATGGGCCATGATTGGCGCATTGATAGCACTCGGACTGATACTGGTTTTATCTGTCCGGCGACAAATCATGACGGTAAGAATGATGTTGTTAGGGATGGTATTGAATCTGTTTTTTGGTGCCATTGCTACTGTACTCATGTTGTACTACCCGGAAGAATCCAAAGCAGTCATACAGTGGGGGGCAGGAAGCCTCATTCAGGACAGTTGGCATGATGTGCTGTTGTTGTTAAGTGCCAATATAGCCGCTGGCATCATCCTGGTTTTCATGATGCGTCCATTGCAGATTATGGAGCTCGATGACACACAAGCAAAAAGCCTTGGTGTATCTGTATCGACCATTCGTGGTCTTGGATTGATATTGGTATCTTTTCTCGTGGCCATGGTTGTCAGCTTAGTCGGCATGATCGGTTTCATAGGACTTGCCGCAGCAGTTGTTGTCCGTCTTTGCAAGCTGCCTTCTCTGTCTAAGCGTATTGTTGCAACATATGTGTTGTCAGGGTTATTACTTTTACTGATTGATACGTTATTGCAGTTTGCACAAACATGGACATCCATCTATTTACCTGCCGGTGTTGCCACTGCTTTTTTAGGCGCACCTCTTTTACTGTACATCATCTTCAGATCCTACCCGCAACATCAGGTCCATCGTGAAGTTGTCATCGCCGTCGAACAGTCTGGCCGTCAGCAGACAAACTTCATGCTGGCATGCCTCTTTGGCATGTTTATACTCTTGATTGCGGGGAATGTATTTGTCAAACATACCGCATCGGGTTATGTACTTGAAGACTTGAATAACAATCTATTACCATTCATATTGCCAAGAATACTGACGGCTTTATCGGGCGGCGTGATTCTTTCCATTGGCGGGTTGATTCTTCAGCGTATTACGAATAATCCGTTGGCTAGTCCTGAATTACTGGGCGTGAATTCGGGAGCTGCGATATTTATTCTGTGTACGTTGTTATTTACCTCTTTGTCTACGCAGTACCTGTGGATAATGGGCATGTTGGGGGCATTATGCACGTTGTGCTTTATTCTTGTGATCAATTATAAAAATCAGCTTCAACCTGATAAGCTTCTGATTTCCGGGATTGCTGTCGCCGCCTTGATGGAGGCATTGGTACGCTTGTTTCTGACGAATGGCGACCCGCGAGCACAGTTCTTGCTGGTGTGGTTGTCGGGGTCGACCTATTACAGTTCTTCTTATGCTGCCTTGGGTGCGTTAGCTGTAGCTATTGTTGCATTTATATTTACACTCACCATGAGTCGTGTCATTAGCCTGTTTGCCTTTACGTCACCCATTGCGCAATCTCTCGGACTGAATGTATTCCGTAGCCGCATCTTGATGCTGGTTGTCAGCGCTATTCTTTCTGGCGTATTTACTTTGATTATGGGGCCATTATCTTTTATCGGACTTTTGGCGCCACATCTGGCTAAGGTACTCGGCCTTGTTACCGTGAAAATCCAACTGATGGGTGCTATTTTAATTGGTGCAAATGTGATGTTGCTGGCCGATTGGTTGGGTAGAAATGTGTTATTTCCGTATGAGGTTCCAACAAGTCTCATTGCAACAGGGATTGGTGCGTGTTGTTTTCTGTTGCTTGCCAGGAAAATATGAAATCGTTATTCATGCAAATTTTGTCGCGGCATTATGCAAAAGTAGCAAATGTGTGTGTGTCATCCATTCTGTCCGGCTTGTTGGGGATCGCGGTACTGGCTTTTATTAATCAGTACCTATTGAAAGCGAGCATCGGGTTGACGCTGTCATTAGTGTTATTTATTGCGCTAATCAGCATTTATTTTATTGTGTCAACGTATGCGCAAGTACAACTGACAACATTTGGGCATCAATTTGTGCTGGAATTGCGTACTAGACTGGTAAAGCAGGTATTAGACAGCGACTGGTCAACATTAAGACGCCTGACGCGACCCAAGTTAATGTCGAGCTTGGTCAATGATGTGCAGTATATCTCTTATGCTTTTGTGAGAATGCCGGAGTTGCTCCAGGGCGGCTTATTTGTACTGATGACCTGTGCTTATATGTGCTATTTGTCACCCACCATTTTTATGGTGACGATGCTCTGGATTGTTGTCACCTTGATTGGTGGTAGCTGGTCTGTTAAAAAAGTGTATGCGCATCTAATACATGTGCGCGAGATCGAGAACGACTTACATAAACATTACGAATCTGTCTATGATGGATTTAAGGAACTTGCCCTGAATAGACATCGTTCCCGTGCACTTTTCAACGAGTTTGGCGTCACAGTCGATGCATATCGCCAGCATATTGTTGCCGCCGACAATTTCCATGCATTTGCGGGCAATTTTACCAATGTGATGATGCTGGGTGCTGTCGGATTGATCTTTTATTTGTCGGCGTATCAAAGCTGGGCAAGTATGGATGTTGCCATTACGATTGCTGTGGCGTTACTGTTTATTCGTACACCATTAATTTTTGCTGTTGGTGCTTTCCCCACATTAATACAAGCAAAAGTGTCTTTGAAAGCCATCGAGTCGATGCAATTAAATCACTACGATGAGACCTTTCAATTGCCTGCTCCCTTGGTAAAAGATTGGACGCAATTACAATTGCGTGATGTCACTTACACTTATGAAAAAGCGGATGGCTTTATATTACAACCAATTAACATCACGATACAGCGTGGTGAAACGGTTTTTCTGGTCGGAGAAAATGGCAGTGGAAAGTCAACGTTATCCATGTTGCTAGCCGGCTTGTATACCCCGACATCAGGACATATTTATGTTGATGATATTGAAGTGAACGATGATAACCGTGTCGCATATCGGCAATTGTTTGCATCGGTGTTTACAGATTTTTATTTGTTTACCCAATTAATCGATGGTCATGGACAACGTGCTTCAGCTGAATTAATTCAGGGCTGGATCGACTTGCTGGGTATGCAAAACAAAATTAAAATCGAAGACGGCAGTCTGCGCAATACAGCTTTGTCGCAAGGACAGCGTAAACGATTGGGGCTGCTGTTATCTGCCGTAGAAAATAAACAAATCCTCATCCTGGACGAGTGGGCAGCAGACCAGGACCCAAGTTTCAGAAAAGTCTTTTATGAAGCGCTATTGCCGGTTCTCAAGCAACAGGGGTATACCATTTTTGCGATCAGCCATGATGACAAATATTTCCATCATGCAGACCGTGTGTTGAGAATGAAAGAGGGTGAGTTGCTGCCTTATGAACAAGCTGATAGTCTTCAATAACAAATCATGGCGGTTGTGCATAAATAGGTATCAGTAATATGTCGGAAGATGCGAAGCCATAGTTAACATTGCGCTGATGTAGGGCAAGTCCGGCGAAGAGTGGGAATCAAGAGTACATCAATTGCTTTACTCGTGGAGATGCAAGTGACTTCGTAAATTTTTACCCGTAATGGATGTGCATGTCGGCGGTCCCACAAGTTGATGAAAAGCAAGATGCAGGATTTTTACGCCTACGTATGAGTG
>JAATFN010000340.1 GCA_015655165.1 Betaproteobacteria bacterium
GTGGCTGTCGGCTACCTTTCACAGCACCCCTTTATTGCATCTAACCCAGACACCATTCGTATGTGTGGCTGACTTAATTGGCTTCTCTCATGTGTTAGTATTTTGCTTTTTCATGGTCACAGTGTGGCGGCAGCGATTGTTTTTGTAGACTTCTTGGTAGGCACGGCGAGTTCGGCCTGTACCTCACGGGGTTGGCAAAGAACGTGCTACGTTTTGCCTTGTGCCTGCTGAGGTTAATAATATAAGAGTGTCTCTGTTATGCTAAGAAAATCATCTCCGGTCGACAAGAAACGAGGCGCGCGCGCAACTGCCTACAGTCCTTCGGAGGGTGTCATTGAAGCCACGCATGAACAGCGGCTTGGTGGTGCGTTGGCAGAGGTGAAAGACAGTGGATCGGTTGAAGACCGTATCTACAAGTCCGTGTTTGAGGCTGTCATGGCGCAACGTCTTGCGCCTGGCACGAAGCTGCCAGAAGCTAGCTTGTGCGAATTGTTTCATGCGAGTCGTTCTACTGTACGTCAGGTATTGCAACGCTTGGCGCACGACCACATTGTTCAGTTGCGTCCTAATAAAGGGGCCACCATTGCGGTGCCAACGCTGGAAGAAACACGTCAGATATTTGAGGCCAGACGCGAGCTCGAGTCCAGCGTGATTCGTTTGGCAGCGTTGCGTATCACGGATGAACGTCTTGGGGTTTTGCGCCAGAAATTAAAGCAGGAGCAACAAGCGATGCATCGGTTTGACCAGCCTGCATGGGCGAGGCTTACCAGTGGTTTCCATTTGTATCTGGCTGAAATCAGCGGTAATGAGATATTGCGGCGTTATTTGGTCGAGATCATTTCCCGCTGTTCATTGATCATTGCACTGTATGAGACACCTGGCAGTGCAGGATGCGAACATGATGAACATGAAAACATCGTGGCATGTCTGGCGCGTGGCGATGGTGATGCCGCTGTCACCTTGATGGTTGAGCATATTAATGGACTTGAGCAAAGAATCAATCTTCGCGCACAAAAGTCGGAACCCAGTTTGAAGGAACTGCTTGGGCTTTGATTGTTCCAGACAGTCCAGGCTGTCGCAGCCATAGTTTTTGCCAACATGATTGATCATCTCGGCCGCCTGCTGTGACGCACCCATTGGCCGTGTATGTATTTCTGGCTAGTTTCCCTCCTTTTTATGCAGTCATATGCCAACGTGCTTCGTGTAACGTTGCCTGTGGGTTGACTGACCAAGTTGGCCAATCTGTGATGGCAAGTTGGCGCAAGCATATTGTTGTTAACAATATCATATTAAATATGACAACAATAAATGCCCCAATATGGTAGTCGCGATGCCTCTGTGATGTGCATGTATGCCCCTAAATGGCTATGTATTGACAATTTCTGAACACTATGCGGTGATCTGTAGAAGCTATTTTGTTTGAAAAATGGCATGTTGTTCTAGCTGGGTTTATTGATATTGAAGACATAAACTTTAAATAACGTTAACAAAATTATTGATAAATTGTTGACTTGGCATGGTGATTGCTTAGTCTGTCTATGACTTTTCACTACCATTGTTAAAGGACGTATGTCATGGCAATTAAGGATTTTTCTTGGAAGTGTATCAATCGCCACTGTAGCTCCATTGCCGTGGCTTCAATGGTGGCTTTGGGGTGTCTGCCTAGCGCTCAAGCAGTCGAGCCAATCAAGATCGGTTTGGTGACGGCGTTGTCAGGTCCTTCGGCACTGGCAGGTGAAGCCATCACGCGTGGCATGACTGTTGCGATTGATGAGGTTAATGCTGCAGGGGGCTTGTTGGGCGGGCGTCAGTTGGAATTGGTACGTCGTGATGATGAGGGTAACCCGGCAAAAGGTGCTATCGCAGCGCGGGAATTGATTTACAAAGAAAAGGTATCGGTCATATTTGGTGGGTTGGATACACCTGTGGTGATGGCGATAGTGCCTTTAGCTAACCAAGCTAAAACACCATTCGTGGTGCCATGGGCAGCAGGCACCGGTATTACGCACAACGGAGCAAAAAAGAATTTTGTATTCCGTGTTTCGGCGGTTGATGAGTTGGTGGATATCAGCATGTTGAACTATGCACTGACGACATTCAATACTAAAAAGCCGGGACTTGTTCTCGTGAATAACCCTTGGGGTGAGTCAAACGAATCTGGTTTGAAGGCTGCGTTAGATGCGAAAGGCATGCAGGCAGTAGGGGTTGAGAAAATTGAGATGGGTGCAGTCGACGTCGTTCCGCAATTAACGCGCCTTCGTGCAGCAGGTGCTGATACGCTCTTTTTGGTTGCTAACGTTACACCGTCAGCGCAGGTTGTGAAATCTCTGGATCGCATGGGGTGGCATGTTCCTATTGTGTCGCATTGGGGCCCTCCAGGTGGAAGATTTAACGAACTGGCAGGTCCTAATGCCAAGAATGTGCATTTTGTACAGACGTACAGCTTCTTCGGAACAGGCACTTCATCCGTGCGTGACAAAGTCATCGCCGAGATGAAGAAAAAGTACAGCAATGTGAAGGGTCCGGAAGACATTACACCGGCCATTGGCGTGGCGAATTCGTACGACGCCATGCAACTAACAGCGTTGGCGATTAAAGCGGCAAATTCCACACAAGGTGATGCGATACGGGAAGGCTTTTACAAGGTTGAGCCTTATCAAGGATTGATTAAAAACTACAAGTCACCGTTCTCTGAAACACAACATGATGCGCTCAGTCCTGATGACTATATCTGGGCGCAGTTCATTGGCGACCAGATTCGACCCGTGGGTGCATCGAAGTAAGCTGGGATGATCTAAAGCGTTGGGCGGGGATTGTTTTTCATCCCCCTGTTTTGAATTCTCAAGATAAGAGGTCGCTATGACATTGTCGTTGTCAGGGCAGCGCATGCTCGTTATAGGGGGCAGCTCCGGCATAGGTGAGGCAGTTGCACGTCAGGCTGCGTCTGCCGGTGCAGTTGTTACCATTGCTTCACGTCAACTTGATCATCTAAATGCCGCATTGAAGCGATTGCCTGACGGTGTGAATAGTCAGGTGCTGGATGTGGAAGATGACGCTTGCGTGAGTGCATTTTTCAATCAGCATGATGCATGGAATCATGTGGTGCTAGCAGGGTCGGCCACGAAGGTCGGATCAGTGCGCGAGCTGGCGCTCGAAGATGCTCGGGCTGCAATGCAAAACAAGTTTTGGGGTGCCTATCATGTGGCGCGTAGCGCGCACATTAGTGAGCATGGGTCGCTAACTTTTGTGTCTGGTGTATTTAGTCAGCGCCCGGTTGTGAATGCTGTTTTGCAAGGGGCGATCAATTCGGCGTTGGAATCCTTGGCAAGAGGGTTGGCGCTCGAATTTTCCCCTATGCATGTTCGGGTAAATGCAGTCTCGCCCAGTACCACGGCAACACCACTGTGGGATCGTTTAGGTCCTAAAGGCCGACAGGATAAGTTCGACACGATGGCAGCACGTCTTCCGGTCGGGAGTGTGGCTGAACCGGATGATATTGCCCAGGCAATTTTATTTGCTGCAACCAATCGATTTATGACAGGCTCGACGCTCTTAATCGATGGTGGCGATGCACTTGTTTAAATGATCTTAATTTCTAGAAAGCTATTGTCATGAAGTTGCTCAATGTTCCCATTATTGATATTCGGCCATTTCGTCATGGGTCTGAAGAAGAAAAACTTGCTGTTGCCAAGCTTGTTGATCAAGCCTGTCGGGATATTGGATTTTTGGTCATCAGTGGCCACGAGGTGGATTCTGAATTGATCGAGCAGACACGCGATGTATCGCGCAGGTTTTTTGATCTTCCTCTCGCGAACAAGTTGAAGATAGCGCGACCGGCAATTGACAGTACACGGGGTTACACGGGAATTAATGAAGAGTCTTTGGCAAGATCACGTGACACGCAGGCTTATGGTAGCGATTTGAACGAGAGCTTGATGATCGGTCCGGTAGATTTGCCGGATGTGGCGTATGCCAATAGTCCGGCTGCAGGAAAACACTTTGCCCCTAATATCTGGCCAGAGGATATGCCTGAGCTAAAGCGTATTTATACCGATTACTACAGGGAGATGGGTGCATTGGCAGCCGTGCTTATGCGGATATTTGCAATGGCACTTGATTTACCCGAGCATTATTTTGACAATAAAATCGATAAGCACATCAGCCGTTTGCGTGTGCGTAATTATCCTGCGCAAGATAAGGCGCCAGAACCGGGACAAATTCGGGCAGGCGCACATTCGGACTATGGGAGTTTAACGATTTTGTATGCCGAGGATAAACCGGGTGGTCTGCAAGTGTTCAATGCCAATGGCGAATGGGTGGATGTTCCTGTACAGCCAGGTTGTTACATAATCAATATCGGGGATCTCATGGCCCGATGGAGTAATGATAATTGGGTGTCAACATTGCACCGCGTTGTCAATCCTCCTGCCGGGTCTGGTGCAAAGAGCAGGCGCCAGTCACTGGTTTTCTTCCATAATCCTAACTATGA
>JAATFN010000003.1 GCA_015655165.1 Betaproteobacteria bacterium
GGAGAGCACGACGGAATCTGTGCGGAACGCTTTCATTTCTTTTTTGGGTACTTGCAGACCAATCAGAATACGTCCTACATCACTGCCTTGATTGCGATAATGGAACAGGCTGATATTCCAGTTCGGACTCATATGATTTAAAAAACGCATTAACGCACCTGGGCGTTCGGGGAACTCGAACCGGTACAATAACTCGTTTTCTGCAAAGACACTCTTGCCGCCAACCAGATGACGGATATGGATTTTGGCCAATTCGTCGCCGGTCAGGTTCAATACGCCAAATCCGTTCTTTTCAAAGTTTGCTGCAATTTTCCCGGCATCGTCGTGGCTGCTGGTTTGCAGGCCGACAAAGACATGCGCGGCCTTGGTGTCGCTGATACGGTAATTGAATTCGGTCACATTACGCGCACCGATCGTTTTGCAGAAACGTTTGAAACTGCCACGTTCTTCTGGAATGGTGACAGCAAACACCGCTTCACGTGCTACACCGACATCGGCCATTTCAGCAACAAAGCGCAGACGGTCGAAATTCATGTTGGCGCCACTGGCAATGGTGACTAATGATTCATTTTTGATCGGGTTTTGGGCATTTTTCTCACGCTCAAGATAGGCTTTGGCGCCAGCTAAAGCCAGCGCACCCGATGGCTCGACGATGCTTCTGGTATCCTGGAAAATATCTTTTATGGCCGTGCATACCGCATCCGTGTCGACCAGGATGACTTCATCGACATATTGTTTGGCCAGACGGAAGGTTTCTTCACCGACCAGTTTAACGGCTGTGCCGTCCGAGAATAGGCCCACATCGGTTAAGGTTACGCGGCGACCGGCTTTGAGGCTTTTGGCCATGGCATCCGAGTCGGTGGTTTGTACGCCGATAATTTTAATGTCGGGACGAATGGCTTTGACATAGGCACCAACACCGGCAATTAAGCCGCCGCCGCCAATTGCCACAAAAATCGCATGGATCGGATCGGCATGCTGACGTAAAATTTCCATACCGATGGTGCCTTGACCAGCGATGACATCCGGGTCATCAAACGGGTGGATGAACGTCAGTTTATGTTTTTTCTCAAGTGTGATCGCGTGCTCATAAGCATCGGTATAAGAGTCACCAGCCAAGACTACTTCACCACCACGTGCCTTGACTGCATCGATTTTGACTTTTGGGGTGGTCGTTGGCATGACAATAACCGCTTTGCAACCAAGTTTGGCAGCCGATAACGCAACACCTTGCGCATGATTGCCGGCAGACGCGCAAATCACACCACGTTTTAATTGGGCCGGTGTCAAATGTGCCATTTTGTTGTAAGCACCACGCAATTTGAAGCTAAAGACACTTTGCATATCTTCACGCTTGAAATAAATACGGTTTTCCAATCGTTGGGAGAGGAGATTGGCCAGTTCCAGCGGGGTTTCACTTGCAACGTCATAAACGCGGGCAGTAATGATTTTTTTCAAATAATCTGTTGTCATGATTTCAGTGCGCCGGATCAATAGCGCGAGATAATGCAGGAGGTAATGCGTTGCACATTATAATGGCTGGATACCATCAGGTCACTGATGACTTTCTCTTGGAGTCGAAATTCAATGGTTGAATCCGCTGTGGCATGGCTATTACAGACGCTGGCAGTCCCCAGTGTGGGCATAGGATCGGTTTTTATTATCAGTTTTGTTTCTGCCACATTGGTGCCTTTTGGCTCGGAACCAGCTGTATTTGCCGTCATTAAAGCCAATGGGGATCTATTCTGGCCTGTCATTCTTGTTGCGACATTGGGTAATACGCTTGGTGGTGTTGTCGATTACTGGATAGGTTATGGTGCCAAACAGGCATTTGCAAAAGAACGTTCGTCGCGCTGGTTTGGTTGGCTTGAGCGTTTCGGTGCCAAAACGATGTTGTTGGCCTGGGTACCTGTTATCGGTGATCCGTTATGTACATTGTCAGGCTGGTTAAAACTGCCATTCTGGCCATCACTTTTATATATGGCTATCGGCAAATTCCTGCGTTATCTTTGTATGACCATATTGTTATTGCATGTGCCAGATGGTTTTTGGCACGCGGTGGCAAATTTGCTGAGCTAATTAGCCCAGCAGGACATCTAGCAGCATCATTGTCACAAAACCAACCAGCAGCCCCAAGGTTGCCGGGGTTTCGTTACCTTGGCGATGGGATTCGGGAATGACTTCATGACTGATGACAAAGAGCATTGCACCGCCGGCCGCGGCCAAGGACCAAGGCAATGCAGTTGCGGAAAAATCGGTGGCAATGGCACCCAGTATGCCGCCAATGGGTTCAGCCAGACCGGACAATATACCGACACCAGCGGCCTTCCAGGGGACGTAACCGATTGTACGTAATGCGATGGCAATAACCAGCCCTTCGGGGATATCCTGAATCCCGATACCGGTAGCAAGTGCGATAGCTTTGCCCATATCTTCCCCGCCAAAACCCACGCCAATGGCGAGTCCTTCGGGGAAATTGTGAATGGTGACTGCCATCACAAAAAGCCAGATGCGGTTTTGTCGTGCTTTTAATTGGGCAGAGGCGTCTTCGGTTAAAAAGTGCTCGTGTGGCACCAACTGATTCATGAGCAATACAAAAAGACCGCCCAGCATAATGCCTGTCGCTGTCAGCAATACTGCCGGTACTTTGTTGTATCCGAGCAACTGTGCCTGGTTCATGGCTGGAATAATCAATGAAAATACGCTGGCAGCCAACATTACGCCGCCGCCATAACCCAAGAGCATGTTTTGGGTGCGTACTGACATGGTACGTGTAAAAAAGACTCCCAAGGCACCAAGTGCTGTCAAGCCGGCAGCAACAGACGATCCGATCAATGCAAGTCGGATGTGGTTGTTTGCAGCCAGATAGGGTCCGATACGTTCCCACAGCTTGGCCAATATGAAAACGAGTGCGATCGACAGCATCGCATAATGGCGTAGCCGTAATACCGGCAGGGTACTGGTTGTCGTTTTTGATGCCATCTGCATTACACCTTCCAAAGTACTTATATTTTTCATCATTCATGCCTTGGCTTGTGCACTTTGCACCAGAAAAACAAGTGCAATAGCAAAGCGTGGGTGACGCATCAGTTTTAACATAACATTTCTTTGATGTGGCAGGGTAGTGAAAAGCCCACCAGTTGTAAATGATTATAGTTATCATTTATAGATCAGTGGAAATTGATTGTTATAATGAATCATATTGATGAAAACTATATGGTGTTGTTTCCAGATGCCTATCAAGCAGCACAGCGTACTGTTGTTATTGCGGCAAAATGCAGGGTATCGCTCGCGAATGACAGCAATAAGATAAAATGCACCTCCGGCAGTAGATTTTCCGAAAACACATTGATGAACGCCCCAGCACACATTCAGGCTTTACTTACTGACGCGCAACATGACGCGGCAACAACACGCTTGCGTGAAATTCCTTATAACTACACGTCATTCTCCGACCGCGAAATCGTGATCCGCCTGTTGGGTCAGCAATCGTGGCAGTTGCTTGACGAGTTGCGATCTCAACGTCAGACCGGTCGTTCTGCACGCATGCTATATGAAGTCCTGGGGGATATCTGGGTTGTCAAACGCAATCCTTATCTACAAGACGATATGCTGGATAACCCCAAGCGTCGTGCTGCATTGATCGAGGCGTTAAACCACCGTCTGGGCGAAGTAGACAAGCGCCGCGTGGAAACAGAGCCGGATGCTACAGACACCGATGCCATGAACCGCAGTGCACATGTGGGTGCATTGTTGCGTGCTGCACGTAAAGCGGTGGCCGATTTTGCAGAAGAATTTCGTCAGACCTATGATTTGCGTAAACGGGCGACCAAAGTACTAGGACGTTTTACCGCGAAAGACAATATCAAGTTTGACGGTTTATCCCGTGTGTCGCACGTCACAGAAGCGACTGACTGGCGTGTCGAATATCCGTTTGTCGTATTGACACCGGATAGTGAAGAAGAGATGGCAGGGCTGGTTAAAGCCTGTATCGAATTGGGTTTGACCATTATCCCCCGAGGGGGTGGTACAGGGTATACAGGTGGTGCGATTCCATTGACACCCATGTCGGCGGTGATTAACACTGAAAAGCTCGAGTTTTTGGGTGAAGTGGAAATGGAAGTGCTGCCAGGTTTAACCGAACCCTATGCCACGATCTATTCTGGTGCCGGTGTTGTCACCAAGCGCGTGTCCGAAGCGGCAGAGCAGGCTGGCTTCGTCTTTGCGGTTGACCCGACTTCCGCTGAGGCATCTTGCATTGGTGGCAATGTTGCGATGAACGCAGGCGGTAAAAAAGCGGTCCTGTGGGGCACAGCCCTGGACAATCTGGCGAGCTGGCGTATGGTCGACCCGAATGGCGACTGGCTGGAAGTCACCCGTATCAATCACAATCTGGGCAAGATCCATGATGTGGAGGAAGCGGTATTCCATCTGGAATGGTCGCATCCTACAGGTAAAGGTAAAAAGGCCGACATATTTAAAACAGAAGTCTTGCGTATTCCCGGACGTAAATTCCGTAAGGAAGGTCTGGGTAAAGACGTGACAGACAAGTTCCTGTCTGGTTTGCCTGGTGTGCAAAAAGAAGGTTGTGATGGTCTGATTACATCGGCACGCTGGATTTTGCATAAAATGCCGAAGCAAACACGCACGGTCTGTCTTGAATTCTTTGGTCAGGCACGTGACGCGATTCCGTCTATTGTCGAGATCAAAGACTATATGGAAGCGCAAACCAAAAAAGGTGGTGCGATTCTGGCTGGTCTAGAACATCTGGACGAACGTTATTTACGTGCGGTGGGTTACACCACCAAATCCAAACGCGGTGTATTGCCGAAAATGGTCTTGTTTGGCGACATCGTCGGCGACGACGAGAATGCGGTTGCGATTGCTGCTTCCGAAGTCATTCGTATGGCAAACAACCGTGTCGGTGAAGGCTTTGTGGCAGTAAGCCCGGAAGCACGCAAGAAATTCTGGTTAGACCGTTCAAGAACAGCGGCGATTGCCAAACACACCAATGCGTTCAAGATCAATGAAGACGTTGTGATTCCTTTGAACCGTATGGGTGAATACACCGACGGTATTGAGCGGATCAATATCGAATTGTCGATTAAGAACAAACTGCAGCTTTTGGCCGAACTGGACAGTTTTTTTGTCAAAGGCAATCTGCCATTGGCTAAAAACGATGATGCCGAAGGGGAAACGATTCCCGCATCCGAGATGCTGGAAGACCGTGTCAATCAGGCTGAGAACCTGATTGAAAAAACGCATGAACGATGGTCTTATTTGCTGTCACAGTTGGATAAACCATTAAAGGATGCGATTGCCGATATCGAAGCATTGGGACTGGAAAAGCTGACTCCGGTATTGATGCAACGTGTGGTCGAACAGCCTGATGCGACTGTGTTTCATGTACTGCAGGATCGTACGATCCGTATTTCCTGGAAACTGGAAGTGCGTAGCCAGTTGCGCCAGATTTTTAATGGCGCGGCGTTTAAACCGATCCTGGACCAGTGTACGGTCATTCATAAACGCATCTTGCGTGGTCGTGTATTTGTCGCGTTGCATATGCATGCAGGTGACGGTAATGTGCACACCAATTTGCCTGTGAATTCTGATCACTACGACATGCTGCAAGATGCGCATGAAGCAGTGGCACGCATTATGAAGCTGGCACGCTCATTGGATGGTGTAATCTCCGGCGAACATGGCATCGGTATTACCAAACTTGAATTCTTGACAGAAGAAGAGATTGGCGAATTCCGCGATTACAAACTGCGCATTGATCCTGAGGGGCGTTTCAATAAAGGTAAATTATTGAATTTGCCCGGTATGGAAGCGGATTTGTCGAATGCGTATACACCTTCATTTGGTTTGATGGAGCATGAGTCTTTGATCATGCAGCAAAGCGATATTGGTGCGATCTCCAACAGCATCAAGGACTGTTTGCGTTGCGGTAAATGCAAGCCTGTGTGTGCGACACACGTGCCACGGGCGAACTTGTTGTATTCACCGCGTAACAAGATTCTAGCGACTTCGCTATTGGTAGAAGCCTTCCTGTATGAAGAGCAGACACGTCGTGGTGTGTCGATCAAACATTGGGAAGAGTTTGAAGATGTCGCCGATCACTGTACTGTCTGTCATAAGTGCGTGACACCTTGTCCTGTGGATATCGACTTTGGTGATGTGTCGATGAACATGCGTAATTTGCTGCGCAAGATGGATAAAAAGTCATTTAATCCAGGTACCGCTGCGGCGATGTTCTTCTTGAATGCAACCGATCCGGCAACGATTAACGCTACCCGGAAATTGATGACTGGTGTGGGTTTCAAAGCCCAGCGACTGGCCAATGATGTATTGAAGAAGTTTGCGAAAAAACAAACGCAAAAACCTGCTGCAACCGTCGGTAAAGCACCGATTAAAGAGCAGGTGATTCATTTCATCAACAAAAAAATGCCGGGTAATCTACCGAAGAAGACCGCACGTGCATTACTGGATATCGAAGACAACGAGATCATCCCGATCATTCGTAATCCAAAGGCCACAACGGCGGACACGGAAGCGGTATTTTATTTCCCTGGCTGTGGCTCGGAGCGTCTATTTTCTCAAGTTGGTCTGGCAACGCAGGCAATGCTTTGGCATGTCGGCGTACAAACAGTATTGCCGCCCGGCTACTTGTGTTGCGGTTATCCGCAACGTGGATCGGGGGACTTTGATAAAGCCGAAAAGATCATTACCGATAACCGCGTGTTGTTCTTCCGTATGGCTAATACGCTGAACTATCTGGATATCAAAACGGTCGTGGTGTCATGCGGTACGTGTTACGACCAGTTGCAAGGTTACGAGTTCGACAAGATCTTCCCTGGTTCCCGTATCATCGATATTCACGAATACTTGCTCGAAAAAGGGGTGAAGTTGGAAGGTGTCACAGGTACACGTTATATGTATCATGACCCTTGTCATACTCCAATGAAATTGCAAGATCCGATGAAGACAGTCAATGCCCTGATTACAACGGTGGATGACTTCAAGATCGAAAAAAATGCGCGTTGCTGTGGTGAGTCGGGCACATTCGGTGTGTCGCGTCCCGATGTCTCGACACAAGTACGTTTCCGCAAGGAAGAAGAAATGCGTAAAGGTGCTGACAAGATCCGTGCCGACGGTTTTACAGGAGACGTCAAGATTCTGACTTCTTGCCCATCTTGCTTCCAGGGACTGTCGCGCTACAATGAAGATTCGGGTACCGAGGCGGATTATATCGTCGTCGAGATGGCAAAGCATTTGTTGGGCGAGAACTGGTTGCCCGATTATGTGGATGTTGCTAACAACGGCGGTATTGAACGGGTGTTAGTGTAACTATGACGAATGTGACATGCGACTTGTGTCAGACAGACGGTGGAGAGATTCTCTATCGTCATGACAAATATCGTGTGGTGTTGGTCGATGACCCTTTGTATCCGGGATTTTGTAGAGTTGTCTGGCATGATCATGTCAAGGAAATGACAGATTTACCAGTGGCAGACCGTCTGCTTGTCACGCAAGCGGTCTGGGCAGTTGAGGCCGCATTACGTGACGTCATGCATCCGGACAAAGTCAATGTTGCCAGTCTTGGCAATATGACGCCGCATGTGCACTGGCATGTTATTCCCCGTTTTGCAGACGATGCGACTTTTCCGGGCGCTGTATGGGCTTCTGTTGTAAGGAAAACTCCTCCAGTGCACATAGCCGCACGCCAGCAATACATGATTGCATTAAAACAAGCGGTGCAGGTGCATCTGCAGGCCGTCCAAGCAGGAGTCTGATATGGCGACCATTGTGCCGTTGTCGTTTAAAGTGCGTAAAGTCTCGCGTGTGGTTGAAATCGTGTTCGAAGATGGCGCCGAATTTTCGTTGCCGTTTGAATTTTTACGGGTGTACTCCCCATCGGCAGAAGTACGCGGGCATGCACCGGGTGACGAGATCTTGCAAACAGGTAAACGTGATGTCGATGTCACTGCCATGGAGCCTGTGGGCAATTATGGTATTAAACCGATTTTCTCTGATGGGCATGGTAGCGGTATTTATACGTGGACTTATCTCTACGAATTGGGCCGTGATCAGACTACATTGTGGGAACAGTATCTGCAAAATCTGGAAGATGCAGGATTCACCCGGGAGTCTGGCAGAGATGCACCGATGGTGGCACAAGCCGCCGGTTGTGGTCACAACCATTGATCTGTGCCACTAGCCAAACCGGCTTGTACTTGTATAATGACGTATCCGCTTAGACTGATCATTTCCATGACTAATACAACCCATTTCGGTTATAAAACCGTTTCCGAAGAAGACAAGGTACATAAAGTAGCTGAAGTGTTCCATTCAGTTGCCGGCAAGTATGACGTCATGAACGACTTGATGTCAGGTGGGCTACACCGTATCTGGAAAGCCTTTACGATTGCCCAGGCCGGCATTCGCCCTGGTTTTAAAGTGCTCGATATTGCCGGCGGCACTGGTGACTTGGCTAAAGCGTTTGCTAAAAAAGCGGGACCTACCGGTGAAGTCTGGTTAACGGATATCAACGAGTCGATGTTACGCGTCGGGCGCGACCGTTTGTTAAATCAAGGTATTGCCACACCGGCCATGCTGTGTGATGCGGAAAAACTGCCGTTTCCAGACAATTATTTCGATCGCGTATCGGTAGCGTTCGGTTTGCGTAATATGACCCACAAAGAAGTCGCATTATCCGAGATGCAGCGTGTATTAAAGCCGGGTGGAAAATTGCTGGTACTGGAGTTTTCCAAAGTATGGGAACCGCTTAAAAAACCGTACGATGTGTATTCTTTTTCTGTGCTGCCGTGGCTTGGTAAAAAAATTGCCAATGATGCAGAAAGTTATCGTTATCTGGCAGAGTCGATCCGGATGCATCCCGATCAGGAAACATTAAAGAAGATGATGCAAGATGCCGGTTTGGATCGTGTGGAATATTTCAATCTGACAGCAGGTGTTGCGGCCCTGCATACAGGAATGAAGTTCTAATTACAAAAAAAGCGATTCTGCACTCCTGGGGGTATTTTTGGAGAAAGCATGAAACATGTGTTGTTGGTCTTGATCCTGATGGCGACTTCATCGTTCGCTGTCAATGTGCAAACGCAAATGAAAGCACATCACATTGTCGGTAAAAAAACGACTGTAGCGCAACGCGCAGTTGCTCCCCTTGTCTTGACACAGACTGCATTATCCAGTGCGACAACACAACCCCGCAGGATGACAACCGGTGCCCTGGGTTCATGGCACAATCTCTTTGGTGGTTTGCTGCTGGGGCTTGGGGTAGGTGGCCTACTGTCCGCTAGTGCACAGCATCAGGCATTGGCCAGCAATATCAGTATTCTGTTCTTTGTTTTGTTGGGCATGTTTATCGTGGTCAAAGTGTGGCGCTGGTTGGGTAGCAAACGGCCATCACGCTATGACTGGTCAACCTATGTACCGGAAATCGATGCACGTATTGAGTCGGCCGGCTTGCAATTGCCGCTGCCGGTAGACGATGAAGACAAACTGCTAGCGACTGATAGTACCGGTAATGTGGCTAATGAACATATTCCAGGGTTCGAGGCCTCCGTATTTATCAATCATGCCAAGACACATTTTATCTGCTTGCAGGTGGCATGGGATAAGGGGGATTTTAATAGCATACGTAGTTTTACGACACCATCCATGTATGCGGCTTTGCGCCAGCAGGCACAAAAACCGGACCGGATTGCCAGACATACCGATGTCGTACAACTCTTTGGTACATTGCTCACTGTACGTTTGATCGATAAAGAATATATTGCCAGTGTCAGTTTTGAAGGTCTGATGAAACCGTTGCCGGATGCCTCTGCCGAGCCGTTTTCCGAAATCTGGCACATTACACGCCCGCTCGCCGGTAAAAAAGGATGGGCATTGGCAGGAATCCAGAAAATATCTTAAAACAAGAGGCCGCGTGACCTGTTAAACTGGATACC
>JAATFN010000101.1 GCA_015655165.1 Betaproteobacteria bacterium
CTGACGACGTTCCAACGTCATTGTCTTACCTGTCGGGTTTTGGAAATTAGGTAATGCATACAGTAAACGTGCCCCTTGCCCCAGTTGCTCCACGCAATCGGGAATCGGGCCATCATCATCGGTTTTAATGGAGACAAATTCAGGCCGATATAAAGAAAAAGCCTGTAAAGCACCCAGGTAGCTCGGCTTCTCAACCAGCACTTTGCTACCTTCGTCAATTAATACTTTCCCCAACAAATCAAGACCTTGTTGCGATCCGGACACCATCAACACCTGATCCGGCCCAAAAGTGGCACCATGTGTCGATAAAGAATGCGCAACCCACTCTCTTAACGGCAGATAGCCATCTGTCGGGCCATATTGCAACGCGATTTCACCTTGATTGGTCAACACACGTTCAAAACATGCTTTCAAGTGTTCGACAGGAAACGACAACGGAGATGGCAGGCCACCTGCAAACGAAGTAATTTCCGGACGCATCGTTACTTTAAGAATTTCACGGATTGCCGAGCCTTGTAACTGTTCTGCACGCTCGGAGAAACGCCACGTTAAAGGGCGAAATGATTCATTTTTCATGGATAACTGACAATAAAATAGAGAATACGACGGCTTGACACCGCCTTGAATTAGTTGACTTCGGCGATCAGTTCAATCTCGACACAGACACCAAAAGGCAGTTGTGCAACACCGAAAGCCGAACGGGCGTGCTTGCCGGACTCGCCAAACACGTCGGCGATGAGTTCGGATGCACCATTTGTCACCACATGTTGTTCTGTATAGTCGGCTGTGGAATTGACCAGACTTAATACTTTGACAATACGTACAACGCGCCCCAAGTCGCCCCCTAGAGCAGCTTGTAATGTCGCCAGCAAATCGATCGCAACAGCACGCGCCGCGGCTTTGCCTTCTTCGGTCTGCATATTTTTACCGAGTTGTCCAACCCACGGTTTGCCGTCTTTTTTGGCAATGTGACCCGACAGAAACACTGTATTACCGGTTTGGGCATACATCACGTAAGCCGCGGCCGGTACGGCTACCGCAGGTAATTCGATATTCAGTGTTTTCAGTTTTTCGTAGACCGACATGTTAACTCCAAGAAGTGCCAATGCGACAGGCATGGCCAAACAATGATATGGCCAATTATCGCAAATAATGATCAGTGTGATCGATAAATACGAGAAAATGCCCTGCTTTAGGTAACATTTCTGACACATACCAGCATATATCATACTACTGTCTGAACCATTTCATCACATGTTTCTCGGCTTTGCCCTTGAAATTCCACCAAGTCGTCTCTATGTTTACCACTAACTCCGGTAGCAGCAACATGTTGATACTGTTTTATTGCAAACCCACTATTTCATATTCACTTTCGAGGTAACAATGGTCGTCTCCGAAAAGCAAACACTAGGTTTTCAGGCTGAAGTCAAACAACTCTTGCAACTGATGATCCATTCTTTGTACTCCAACAAAGAGATTTTCTTGCGCGAACTGATTTCCAACGCTTCTGATGCTGCAGACAAGCTGCGCTTCGAAGCAATCAACAACAGCGCCTTATTCGAAAACGCGCCTGACCTGCAAATCAAAGTGACCCTGGATAAAGCCGCGCGCACCATCAGCATTTCCGATAATGGCATCGGCATGAGTCAGGAAGAAGCTGTTTCCCATCTGGGGACCATTGCAAAATCCGGTACCAAAGACTTTTTCTCCAAACTGTCCGGCGACCAGCAAAAAGATGCTGCATTGATTGGCCAATTCGGTGTAGGTTTTTACTCCGGCTTTATCATTGCCGACAAAATGACGGTCGAATCCCGCCGCGCCGGACTGCCTGCCGAAGAAGGTGTGCGCTGGGAATCTGAAGGCGCCGGTGAATTCACGGTGGAAACCATCAACAAACCAAACCGTGGTACCGACATCACATTGCATTTGCGCGAAGGCGAAGACGAGTTTCTGTCTTCCTGGAAAATCAAATCCATTATCCAGAAATACTCCGACCATATCTCTTTGCCTATTTTGATGCAAAAAGAAGAATGGGACGAAGAAGCCAAAGATACCGTTGTCAAAGACGAATTCGAAACAGTCAATCAGGCCAGTGCCTTGTGGACACGCAATAAGTCCGATATTACACAAGAGCAGTATGAAGAGTTTTACAAGCACATTTCGCATGACTATAGTGCACCGCTCGCTTATGCACACAACCGGGTCGAAGGTCGTAGCGAATACATCCAATTGCTCTATATCCCTACACATGCCCCTATGGATTTATGGGATCGTAACCAGAAAAGCGGTATCAAACTCTACGTCAAACGTGTTTTTATCATGGATGATGCAGAACAACTGCTACCGGGCTACTTGCGTTTCGTCAAAGGCATTATTGATTCATCCGACTTGCCACTGAACGTCTCACGTGAAATCCTGCAAGAGTCACGCGATGTCAAAGCGATCCGTGATGGTTCTACCAAGCGCATTTTGTCGGTGTTGGAAGAATTGGCCAACAGTGACGATCAGGCACAAAAAGACAAATATGCAGATTTCTGGCGTGAATTCGGCCAGGTGCTCAAAGAAGGTATCGGCGAAGATGCCGTGAACAAAGAACGTATTGCCAAGCTCTTGCGTTTTTCCTCGACCAACACCGATGGCGAAACAGCGACGACATCGTTTGCCGACTATATCAGCCGCATGAAAGAAGGCCAGGACAAGATTTATTATGTCACCGGTGAAAATTATCTGGCAGCCAAAAACAGCCCGCATCTTGAAGTGTTCCTGAAAAAAGGCATCGAAGTCTTGCTGTTAACCGATCGTGTCGACGAATGGATGCTTTCTTTCCTGCAAGACTTTGACGGCAAAGCGCTGGCATCAGTTGCCAAGGGCGACCTAGATTTGGGCACACTGGAAAA
>JAATFN010000212.1 GCA_015655165.1 Betaproteobacteria bacterium
CAACAAAGCGTTTTGTTTGTCTTGCGCAGTATTAAATCTTTCCTCTTTTATCGCATTCAACTTACGCTGTTTGCTTCAGGAGAGGCAGAATCATAATCTTGATTTTAATTTTCGTCAACATCTTTTTGTTAACTATTTACTAAAATTTTTATCACTCTTTCTTTACTTCCTGCCGTTGATCAATCGTGTTTCGCGTCACTTCCGTTTCGCTTTTGTAACACCGTTCAATCAACGGGAGGCGAACTATATAGCGCCGTTTAGTTTACGTCAACAACTTTACGTGCTTATCTCCATAAATGTTCAAATTCTGGTTGATTTCGTACATTTCACAGCATGTGTTCACTCAGCTATTGTTAAATTGTGGTGCACGTTTTTCCATAAACGCTTTCATGCCCTCTTTTTGATCTGCTGTGGCAAATGCCGAATAAAAGACATGTCGCTCATAGGCTAATCCTTCTGTTAACGATGACTCATAAGCCCGATTGACGGCATTTTTAATCATCATCACAACCGGTGCCGACATCCGCGCAATCTCCTGTGCCACAGCCATCGCCTCTTCCATCAACTTGTCTGCGGGTACAACACGCGACACCAAACCGGCTTTTTCGGCCTCTTGGGCCCCCATCATTCTTGCCGTCAAACACATATCCATTGCTTTGGCTTTAGAAATGGCACGCGGCAGTCGCTGTGTACCACCCAATCCCGGCGGAATCCCCAGCTTAACTTCTGGCTGGCCGAACTGGGCAGTGTCGGCTGCAATCAGTATGTCGCATGCCATTGCCAACTCGCATCCGCCCCCCAAAGCATACCCTGCCACAGCGGCAATCAATGGCTTTCTGATCTGGCGCAACATCTCCCACTCGCGGGTGAACAAACCCTGCTTGTAGGCGTCTGTAAAACTATATGCTGCCATCGCGGCGATATCGGCACCGGCAGCAAACGCTTTCTCGCTACCTGTAATCACAATACAACCAATACTGTCATCGATATCAAATGCAGATACAGCAGTCACCAATTCACCAACCAATTCTGCATTTAACGCATTCAATGCTTTAGGCCGATTTAATCTGACCAGCCCGACGTTGCCTTGTACTTGCACTTCAATAACAGCATATGTCATCACATCTCCTTTGGTTTGATTCTGCAATCAATACGTGATTCGTGCCGATAGCCGGCATCTTTTATGATGCCTTGGGCAACAACACCCAGACTTGCCCTTGCTGCTTCATAGCGCCCGCCCGGTCACCTGCCTCATAACCATACCCCCAGAAATAATCGGCTCTGACCGCACCGCGAATCGCATATCCTGTATCTTGCGCCATCACCAGTTTTTGCAACGGCATACTACTATTGGGCTGCGTTGTCGCTAAAAACACGGGCACTCCCAATGGCACCATGCCCGGGTCAACTGCAATCGAACGCTCACCGGTTAACGGCACATTCAATGCACCTTTGGGTCCGATCGACGCATTCGTGACTTTCTCCTCCCGGAAAAATACATAGCGCGGATTAGCATTAAACAGCTCACGCTCTCTATTGGGATGATCCTTCAGCCATTTTTTAATGCTTTGTGCGGATGCCTGGGATAGCGTCATTTCACCTTTATCGACCAAATACCGTCCAATCGATTTATAAACGTGGCCATTCTGGTCCGCATAAGCCAATCGGATGGTCTCGTTCGTCTCGGGCAGATAAACACGCCCAGAACCTTGCACCTGCAAAAAGAACGCCTCGACAGGATCAGCCACCCAGACCAATTCACGCCCTTTTAAGATGCCAGAAGAAAACAATTCGGCACGTGTCCAGTAAGGCACAATTTTCTGACCGACTTTGCGCCCTTTTAAATACCCTTTCGCCTCTGGCGGCGCACCAGCCTGATTTAACGTAATCAAATCGGGGGGCACGCTGTGCAAGGCAGTCTGAAACTCGCCATGTTGCTTGCGCGAACCTTGCAACAGGGGTTCGTAGTAACCGGTAATCAACCCACGATCATTACCGTCATCCGCCGTCATCTTATAAGGCACAAATCCCTGTTCGAAGAAATGCCTGATTGCAACACCGTCATTGACATTGACACGACGTGCCTGCTTGCACACCTTTTTCCATTCAACACGACGTGCAAGCACCGTGCAAGATGCAATAAAAGCAGGCCATGCCTGACGCAAGTCATCCTCTTGCCAACCTGGTATAGCACCGAAATGGCTGGCCTGCATATTTTTAGATACGGGTAACCCAGGCACCCCGGGTACGCCAGAATAATCCGGCATATCGCCATATTCTGGGCCAGCCTGGGTTGTAGAATCGGGGCGCTGAACAGTACTACAGGCAAACATGCCCAGTAAAACGGGAACAGCTAATAAAGATAAGCGCAATCGGTGAGATAACATGTAAAACATTCGGTCGGATGAAACGGTCAACAAGAATACGCTGCTCTAAAGAGCAGCGATACCCTTATGGCAATTAATGTAATGTACGCGGCAATGACAGTACGAATTCCGGAATTGTGGCATAGAACTGCTCTGCGTCTTCTGACACACACAAATATTTACCATGCATCGTGCCCTGCGGTGTTTGTAGTACAGCACCGCTACTATATTCAAACTGTTCACCGGGTGCCAACAAAGGCTGATGACCGACAACACCCAGACCTTTGACTTCTTCCACATGGTTATTGCCATCTGTAATGACCCAGTGGCGTGCAATCAGTTGCGCGGGTGATTCCCCACTATTGACGATCGTAATCGTATAGGCAAAGACATAACGTAAACTAGCCGGATCGGACTGCTCTTCCAGATATTGTGTCTTCACAGTAACTTGAAACTCATACATTGCCATAGATTTTTCCTGAGAATAATGATGCAGATTGCACATCAAATCTACCAGAAGTGCAAGGATGCTGCTGAAGAGTCTGCCTCAAACGGGTAGAATAACGTTCTTTATTTAGCCAATTGTCATCAGTCATGCCTACTTATCGTATCGCTCCGAGTATTTTATCTGCCGATTTTTCCCGTCTGGGAGAAGAGGTACGCAATGTTGTTGCCGCTGGTGCGGACTTTATTCACGTCGACGTCATGGACAATCATTTTGTTCCCAACCTGACAATTGGTCCGATGGTATGTGCGGCAATCCGCCCGCATGTCAATGTGCCGATCGACGTACATCTGATGGTCAAACCCGTTGACCGTCTTATTCCCGACTTTGCAAACGCTGGTGCCGACTACATCAGTTTTCATCCGGAAGCATCCGAACATATCGACCGTACATTGCAAATGATCCGGGATGCCGGCTGTAAGGCCGGGCTGGTATTTAATCCGGCCACGCCCTTGCATTATCTTGACCATGTCATGGATAAAGTAGACTTGATACTTATTATGTCGGTGAATCCCGGTTTTGGTGGTCAAGCCTTTATTCCCGAAGCATTAAATAAACTGGCAGCTGCCAGAAAACGCATTGATGCATGCGGACGCGACATTTTGCTGCAAATCGATGGTGGCGTAAAAATCGACAACATTGCGGAAATTGCCAAAGCAGGTGCCGATACATTCGTTGCAGGCTCGGCGATTTTCGGCAAACCGGATTATAAAGAAGTCATTGATGCAATGCGTACAGAATTAAAGAAATAAATCCTGACAAACATGTTCAAGCATATCAAAGCGGTCATCATTGACCTTGATGGCACGATGTTAAATACTGCGCCCGACTTCCATGAAGCCATCAATCGCATGCGTGCGGATCTCGGATTAACGGCGCTGCCCCAACAAACCATTATCGATTTTGTCGGCAAAGGAACAGAAAACCTGATCCGCAAAGTATTGGCTGTCGACTACGATGCATCCGGCATTGCCGCACACTACGATGTGGCACTTGCCGCGTATATGGCGCACTATCAAACCATTAACGGTGACTTGGCAAACTTGTATCCCGATGTGATAGAAGGCCTGCAAAGTATGCGCAACAAAGGACTACGCCTTGCCTGTGTTACCAATAAACCCCTCTCGTTAGCAGTCCCATTATTGGAAAAGAAAGGGCTGCAACCCTACTTTGACATTGTCTATGGCGGTGACTCTTTCCCGCAAAAAAAACCTAGTCCAGTGCCTTTATTACAGGTTTGTCTGGCATTTTCACTACAACCCCGGCAAGTCATCGCCATTGGCGACTCCTCTAACGATGCAATTGCAGCCCGGGCTGCCGGCTGTTATGTATTGAATGTGCCATATGGCTATAATCACGGGGAGTCTATACATAACGTCGATTCCGATGGTATAGTTCAGACACTGCTTGAAGCAGCCAATATGATTGTTTGAATTCCAGATTACTTTATCCGTTCTAACAATAATGTCTCTCAATAAAAAACGCACCGTCAAACCTACAGCCGCTCTTGGAGCCTGGCTATGGCGACGCTGGCAATCCTGGGCTAATTAAACCCGTTGCCGGCGACAGGCGCTATTTGCCTGTCGCGTTTGAATACATAATCAATACAGCCATTGCCCAAATATTATCCCGAGCACAAGCTTACCTGGGACCTTGCGCATACTGGCTATGCTGGAGCGAAACATGACCGAATTAGAATTTAAATCATTAGCCGCACAGGGCTACAACCGTATTCCATTGATCGCAGAGGCATTGGCTGATCTGGAAACCCCATTAAGTCTCTATTTGAAACTGGCACAAGCCCAGCAAAACGGTAAAAATACCTTCTTGCTGGAGTCTGTTGTTGGTGGCGAGCGTTTTGGACGCTATTCCTTCATCGGTTTACCAGCGACAACTGAAATCCGTGCTTTCGGTGCACGCATCGAAGTCATTCAACATAACGAGATCATCGAAACGACAGAAGGCAATGCACTGGAATTCATTGCTGCCTTCCAGTCACGCTATCGCGTTGCCATCCGTCCTGGCCTACCGCGCTTTTGCGGCGGTCTGGCAGGTTACTTCGGTTACGATACCGTACGCTATATCGAAAAACGTCTGGCACACTCTGCTCCCAAAGATGATTTACATCTGCCGGACATCCGTTTGCTGTTAACCGAAGAACTGGCTGTCATCGACAACCTGACCGGCAAACTCTATCTGATCGTCTATGCCGACCCGACTAAACCGGAAGCCTATTCACGGGCCAAGCAACGTATCAGAACGCTGCGCGCAATGCTCTTGCGTCCTGTCGACATTCCTGTAACAAGCGGCTCTGTACGTACTGACACCGTACGCGAATTTGCCAAAGAAGATTATGTGAAGGCAGTCTTAAAAGCAAAAGACTATATTGCATCAGGTGACTTGATGCAGGTACAAGTGGGCCAACGCATTAAAAAGACGTTTGTCGACTCGCCGTTATTGCTCTACCGGGCATTACGTTCCTTGAATCCATCACCTTACATGTATTACTACAATTTCGGTGATTCACAGGTCGTCGGTTCTTCACCCGAAATTCTGGTCAGAAACGAAGCCATCAACGAGACAGACAGAAAAGTCACGATCCGTCCATTGGCCGGGACCCGCCCGCGTGGCTCGACCGCAGAACAAGATACACAACTGGCCAAAGAATTATTGGCCGATCCGAAAGAAATTGCCGAGCACGTCATGCTGATCGATCTCGCACGCAATGATATCGGCAGGATAGCCACAACTGGCAGTGTGAAAGTCACCGACCAGATGGTCATTGAGAAATACTCGCACGTACAGCATATTGTCTCGAACGTCGAAGGCATCTTGCAACCTGGTCTATCCAATCTGGATGTATTGAAAGCCACCTTCCCGGCAGGGACCTTGTCGGGAGCACCAAAAGTACGTGCAATGGAATTGATTGACGAACTGGAGCCCACCAAGCGCGGTATTTATGGGGGTGCATGCGGTTATCTGTCATTTGGTGGTGAAATGGATTTAGCCATTGCCATTCGTACCGGTGTTATCAAAGACGGCACACTATATGTACAAGCAGCCGCCGGTGTCGTTGCCGACTCGGTACCTGAAATGGAATGGCTTGAAACCGAAAACAAGGCACGTGCAGTATTACGTGCAGCCGAACAAGTGCAAGATGGCTTAGATGGAGAAATCTGATGTTACTGATGATCGACAATTACGACTCGTTTACCTATAACCTGGTCCAATATTTCGGGGAACTGGGGCAAGAGGTCGTTACAATCCGTAATGATGAAATCTCTTTGGACGACATCAAACGGTTAAACCCTGAACGCATTTGCTTGTCTCCTGGGCCATGTAGCCCGAAAGAAGCTGGTATTTGTATTGAGCTATTAAAAGAATTTTCAGGGAAACTGCCGATTCTTGGTGTGTGTCTCGGGCATCAGGCCATCGGTGAAGCATTTGGCGGTAATATTATTCGTGCCAAACAAGTGATGCACGGCAAGACTTCAAAAATCGCACATACCGGTGTCGGTGTCTTTAAAGACCTGCCAAGTCCATACACTGTGATACGTTATCACTCGTTAGCCATTGATCGGGCAACATTACCGGACTGCCTGGAAGTCACGGCCTGGACAGATGATGGAGAAATCATGGGGGTGCGTCATAAAACATTCGATGTGCAAGGTGTGCAGTTCCACCCGGAATCGATTCTGTCCGAACACGGCCACGCCCTCCTTAAGAATTTCCTGAGCAACTCGGCGCACGCATAAACGTAGCCGGCCACTCTATCGAACCAGAAAGGTCATCATGTCCATCACACCACAAGAAGCATTACTACGTTGTATCGAGCACCGTGAAATCTTCCATGACGAAATGCTGTCGCTGTTTCGCACCATCATGCAAGGAGAAATGTCGCCTGTCATGATTGCGGCACTGACCATGGGGTTACGTGTTAAAAAAGAAAGCGTCGGTGAAATTGCCGCTGCAGCGCAAGTCATGCGTGAATTTGCGACCAAAGTACCAATGGCTGACACATCCAACCTGGTCGATATTGTCGGCACCGGTGGCGATGGTGCCAATACGTTCAACATTTCTACTGCCGCGACGTTTGTCGCTGCTGCTGCGGGCGCACGTGTTGCCAAACATGGTGGGCGCAGTGTATCTTCATCGTCAGGTAGTGCCGATGCATTTGAAGCATTAGGTGCCAATATCAATTTAACACCGGAACAAGTTGCGCAATCAATTGCACAAACAGGTATCGGCTTTATGTTTGCACCAAACCATCACGCTGCCATGAAGCATGCAGCACCTGTGCGTAAAGAACTGGGTGTACGCACCATTTTTAATATTCTGGGGCCATTAACCAATCCGGCTGCAGCACCGAACATTTTAATGGGTGTCTTCCACCCTGATCTGGTCGGTATCCAAGTACGTGTCTTGCAACGTCTTGGTGCACAACATGCCGTTGTGGTGTGGGGACGTGACAATCTGGATGAAGTCACACTGGGTGGCGCGACAATGGTAGGAGAACTCGTCAATGGAGAAATTCTGGAATATGAAATCCACCCGGAAGATTTTGGATTGAATATGTTTGCCAGTCGCAATTTGCAAGTCATCAATACACAAGAATCCAAAGAGAAAATTCTCGAAGCATTACACGGCACACCCGGGCCGGTGCACGACATCGTCGCCTTAAATGCAGGTACGGCGCTATACGCTGCAGGTGTTGCCGTATCGATCGAAGCGGGTCTGGGAAAAGCCCGCCAGACAATCGCTAGCGGTGCTGCGATGGCAAAAGTCGCGCAATTTGTTGAGGTCACACAGCAACTCGGGCGCAAGAACTCATTATCGTAGCCGTTGTATTTGTTTAAGAAAGTATGCCATGTCCGATATTCTGAATAAAATCCTTGAGGTTAAACGAGAAGAAATACGTCTTGCCAAACGCCATCAGGACATAGCCAGTTTGCGTCGCGAAGTCGAGTCAGATACGGCAGCACGTGCTGCGATCCGCGCGTTTGAAGATGCCTTGCGCAGCCATATCATGCAAGGCAAGTCAGGAATTATTGCCGAAATCAAAAAAGCATCCCCTTCCAAGGGCATCATTCGTCCTGACTTTCATCCTGCCAACATCGCCACGAGCTATGCACAACATGGTGCATCGTGCCTGTCAGTACTCACCGACGAGCAATTTTTCCAGGGTGCGCCAGATTATCTAAAACAAGCACGCGTAGCTTGCGCATTACCTGTACTGCGGAAAGACTTCATGGTCGATCTCTATCAGATCTATCAAGCACGTTCATGGGGGGCAGATGCGGTTTTATTGATTGTTGCTGCACTGGACCATGGTCTGATGGCCGAATTGGAAGCCTGCGCCCATGAACTGGGGATGAGTGTGCTAGTTGAAGTCCATGACGGCAAAGAACTGGATGCTGCTTTAAAATTGAATACAGCACTCGTGGGTGTCAACAACCGCAACTTGCGTACATTCGAGACAACACTGCACACAACACTGGACTTGTTGCCCCGTATTCCTGACGAAAAACTGGTCATTACCGAATCAGCTATCGCAACGGCCGATGATGTCAACAAAATGCGAGACAACAACGTCCATGCATTTCTGGTGGGCGAAGCCTTTATGCGCGCACCAGAACCTGGTGCTGAACTTGCACGACTGTTTGCATGATATGCTTTCCCCGCATCAAATAAAATGCCCGGCTGTTTAATCCGCCGGGCATTTTTTATATCAAGAGATTAAATACCAGGCCAGATTTTTCTGGCCTGATCCATCGGCATCGACGTCGTTCCTTGACTACTGACCGAAATTTCTTTCGTATACTTGGTATAGACAGGCACTACATGCACCATGCTCGGGATTTTTGCTGCCTCATGACCGATATCTTCAGCATGAATACCAATTGCCGTACCAATACCTGCACCAATACCAGAACCAATGACAGCACCCACCGGCCCACCCAGAAATGTGCCGATTAATCCCCCAATACCGGCACCCGTAGTACTGGCAATTGCAGTCGTAATCGGTATGGCATCATTCGCACCGCTTACCATCACCTGTTCTTTTAACGACAAACTTCTCATCTGATTCTCCTTACTTAAATCACTTCAATCAAAAAACATTTCTTCACAAAATGTCTTTGAATTGGAACAGGCGAACACATAGCCGGTTCGCAAAGAAAAAAGAATAAGGGATTTCTTAAACAAACATACCGGCATACATGATGTGCCCGATCTAATGATGTTGGCCGGTTACCATAAAAATTCCGGTGTTTCCGGCTAGCCGTGTCTTTCATGTTCCCTGCTGCAATCGCGCAAACGTCATGCAAATCAAAACATGTCGCCACCATTGATATGTTTATTATTCTTGTATGATTTTCAGATAAGAATTATCTGACATTAATCTTCCATACGTAAAAAAGCAGCCACAACGTGACTGCTTTGCTCTCTATCAAGTATTGCTATCACAAAAAGGCGATCACTATTTGCAACAACAGTACCCCACCGATTAAGCCACCACCGAAATAGACAATGACCCCTAACAACATATTGGTACGCCGCTGTTCTGCCAATAGTTTTTTCAGGGCAGCATCACGATTGCTGTCTTCGCTTTCTGTATATTTGATCAGTGACTGGTGAATCAAGCGAGGCAACTGTGGCAACAAACGACTATAACGTGGCCCTTCGATATGTAATTGCTGCACAAACCCGCGCCAGCCAATCTGCTCGTTCATCCAGCGTTCCAGATGCGGTTTGGCCGTTTTCCACAAATCCAGA
>JAATFN010000197.1 GCA_015655165.1 Betaproteobacteria bacterium
AACACCGCGCTCGCCAAGACACCTGCTGTTAGCATTTTTTTCAACATGACAGACCTTTCAAGTTTTAATGAGTACTGCACCATAAGAAACACCATTGCTATCCAGCAACATCCATGCCAAATTCATCTACTTTTCAATTGCAATTATCATTGCTCAATGACGCTTAACTTCATGTATTTCCTGTCAGAAAAAACCAAAGGGGCGCATTGTGTGGTGTTAAGCGCGATAATTTCTCCCACCAGAATAATGTGTGTGCCAAACGAAAAGGTTTGCACCACATTGCAGTCGAATACGCACATTGCGTCTTCCATCATTGGTGCACCACTCACCAATGTTGACCATTGCGTGACCGCGAAGCGGTCATCGCGTAATTCGGGAATCAAACCTGCAAAGGCATTGGCAATACGCTCTTGGCCAGCACCTAATACGTTTGCGGCAAATACCTTGTTTTCCAGTAACGTCGTAATCGCCTGGGAGTCTTTATGGACACATACAATCACCGATGGTGGCGACATCGATAAGGAAGACAAGCTCGATACGGTCAAACCGGCCAAACCGGCAGTGCCGGCTGTTGTGACAACGGTCACACCGGATGCGGTCAGGCGCATCGCTTCACGGCATTGATCGGCAAATGATGCTGCAGTACTCATTTTTGACCTAGAATATTGCCAGACAAACCGGCCGATTTACGTACAAAGTCCAGTGGGCCTTCAAAGTCGAAGCTGTTATAGACAGCAGCCAGATGGCTAAAGTGTGGTGCCTGGGCAAACTGGGCAAATGTCAGACGGTGACCTGCATAGTCCGAATTCAGCAAGTCACGCGCAAATGCCAGCAACTTGCGACGATCTTCCGAATCCCATTGTTTGTTCAATGAATAGAATTTGGTGAGCCATTGACTGCTCTCGCCATGATGGAATGCTGCGGCATTCGGTGTAATGCAAAGTTGACCACCGCACAGTTCGCGTGCAATGTGCATCATGTGCGGCAATTGCGAGCACGCAAGCACACGACCGGCATACAGTGTGGACTGATGTGGCATTAACAAGCCACCCGGGCTTTTTTCTGCCAATGCAATCGATGCGGTCAGATGCGCATTGATGCCTTCACGGTAGCAAATCAGGTCAGCCAGTTTTTCGCGCACACCTTGCAGTTTGTCCAGACCGGTCTGTTTGGCGTTCCACATGGCCGCACCGATCATCATGTCGGCGTTGTAGAGCAGGCGCAAGACGTAAGGAAAAGCGGAATACCGGTGCAATGTATTGCGCACATATTGTGCCGATTTGGTATGACGGTAAAAAAAGACGTCTTCCCAGGGAATCAATACATTGTCGAAGACAACCAATGCTTCGACTTCATCAAAGCGGTTCGACAGCGGATAGTCTTCAATACTGCTGCGACCTGCAAAGCCGCTGCGGCAGATATGTTTGACACCGGGTGCGCCCATTTTAACAATACAACCTACGGCATAATCGGACAGACCTTCGCTGCTCCATGCGCCGACAGTCGGTTTCAATTAGGCCTGATCGGCATAGGCTGCCGCTGTTTCGTATTTTGCACCACGAATAACGATGCCTGCATCGGTTTCTTTGACCACATGCACCATCATGTCCGGATCCTGGTCTTGCGGTGCCAGAGAGCGGTCACCTTTGGGATCTGTATTGGCGGAAATGTGGAAGACATCGTTGGCAACAACGTCTTTGATGTGGCGATCGATATTGTCTGCAAAACGCGGATCAATGCCGGCCAACATTTCACGGCCATCGTATAATGACCACATCTCGCCGATCGTCTCGTCACCGACACGGGTGACAACACCACCGACATCACGCAAGAAGGCATCAACGGCGACTATTTTGTCGTCCCAGTCCTTTTTTTCGACTGGCGGTTTGTATAAAACAGAAAAACGTTCCCCGTTTTCTTCGTAAGACAGCGTATCTCTGTGGGCATCTTCATGCGCCATGTCATACATACGTGCCTTGACACTGACAATGGGCTTGAATGCAGGGTGGGTTGTCACGTCTTTGACGCGTTCGCCATCTATCCAGATCTCACGTCCATCCTGGATACCCTCGAGATATTGCTTACCGGTGCGAATCATTTTAAACCTCCATTGTTGAGTGGTTACATGATCTATTTGTGCGCCGGTTTCGTAAAATCACATTTTCTTTAAGCTTGCATCAGTTTTTCCGATGCTAGTACTTGTTCGGTATGTAAGCCGTTTCCAGCAAGGCTTTTGATTATTGATATACGATCAGTACAGTATCCGGACAGATCAAAATATGTCTGTCTCAGACTTGTTTTGGTGCATGTCTGCGAGTCAAACCCGGCAAGAAAAGTGCGTTTTATCAACTATCTCATTCGCACCACACATTCCTTTTGGGCCACCAAGTTATTTTTACGGAAACATTCCCGCGAGTGCTGATGCCACAGGTGATTCCAACCTGCTTAAAAATACGTGCCAAACAAGGTGCAATTCCATGCTTGTGCAAATGCCGTCCGGCCCGAGTATAGATGCTGTGGGTAGGAGTTAAGAGATTGCCATTACACACATCTGAAAGGTCAGAGAATGTCTATTGGAGACTTCATGGTCGTCACTGTTAAAGCCTGGTTATTGCGCAAGGTCGGCCTGAAATGGTTGACTGCCTCAATGGACTTCAACGAGGCCGGTATCGCTTATGAGGAGGGAGATTATAAAAAAGCCTTCTTGTTACTCTAAAAGTCCGCAAAATTGGGACACGCCAGGGCACAATACAATCTAGCGGTGATGTATGACAACGGACTAGGGGTGGCAACCAATCCCAAAAAAGCATTCGACTGGTATCGCAAGGCCGCAGAGCAAGGCAATGATGATGCCCAGTTCAATATGGGGGTGGCTTATACGTTGGGGATTGTTGTTAACAAGAACTATGACAAGGCGCTCGACTGGTATTATAAGGCGGCTGAACAAGGCCAGTCGGATGCACAAAACAATCTTGGGGTCATGTACGACAATGGTGTTGGTGTCAAGCAAGATTACCAGAAAGCCGAGAGCTGGTACTGCTTTGCGATTCATCAGGACAATGAGCATGCCCAGTATAATCTCGGTAAAAAATACGCGCGCGGCCTTGGTGTGCCTAAAAATGTGGCAATGGCTTACGCATTATTGAGCTTGTCCTACAATAACGGCGTTGACGCTGAAGACGATATTGTCAAACTGGAACGCAACATGTCGCCGAAAGAGTTTGCACAAGCCAAAAAGCTCATTGCCCAGATTGAAGAAACAGGGATTGTCAGCGACATCATTCATCACAAGAAAAAACGTTGAGTTTGTCTCATGTTGTTTCCGCCTAGCTGCAAGGCAACTGTTTGACCTGTATCAGGGCATCTGGATAGACAGTATTTAAGGTGACACTCTCCATGTCATCGTCAAAATTGTATGACCGTATACCAGCCAATTTGAATGTACGCACAATCTTGCTTAACAAGACTGACTGGTTTTGCAACGATTCCGCCGTTTCAGCGATGCTTTCTACCAGTGTTGCATTTTGCCGGGTGATTTCTTCTATTTGTAAGAAAGCATGACCGATATCTTCTATGCCAGTACTTTGCTTCTGGTTTTCCATACTGATTTCGGCGACCATTTCGGTAACACTTTGCACGCTGCTGACGACTTCTTTGATCTTGTCTCCTGCTTGTATTGCCATCGTGCTGCCCGAGCTGACTTTTTGTACCGAGTCATCAATCAAAATTTTGATTTCTTTGGCTGCAGTCGCCGAGCGTTGCGCCAGAACGCGCACTTCTGATGCTACAACAGCAAAGCCACGGCCTTGTTCTCCGGCGCGTGCTGCTTCGACTGCGGCATTCAATGCCAAAATATTGGTCTGGAAAGCGATACCGTCAATAACCGTAATAATTTCTGAAATCTTGTTCGATGAGGTATTGATTTCCTGCATCGTGGTGATGAAGGCATCCATAGCATTGCCGCCATCGATGGCAACAGTCGATGCCGAAGCTGCCAAGGCATTTGTTTTTTGTGTATTGAATGCATTTTGCTTGACGGTATCAGTCAACTGGCTCATCGTCTCGACTGTCGACTCTATCGACGAAGTCTGAAGTGTCGTACGTTCGGACAAATCACGATTGCCTTTGGCAATTCCCTCTGAAGCTTCTGTGACTGTGTTGGTAGCCTGGTGGATTTGCGACACGGTAGTCTGCAAAGATTCCTGCATATCGGCTAATGCATTGGTGAGTTGTCCGAATTCCGCTTTGCCTTGCCGCAAAATATCGTGTGTGAGGTCTCCTGTTGCAATCGCATGCGCTGCCACTAAGGCATGTTGCAACGGTGTGGAAATGGTTGACTGTAATTGTCGTGTCAGAAAGATAGCGAACAGTACTGCCAGAATAATCATGACACCAATGATGTTAAATAGCTTCACATTATTGTCATCGACAAAAGCAATTTTATTTAGTGCGCTCTGATGCGCGAATTTTGCCAAGCCATCCAATGCATCCAGATAGATTTTAGCCTGTGGTGTATAGGTATTGGTAATGTAATCATCGATGACTTCTTTACTGCTTGATGTCTTCAATACACCAATCTTATCGGTAATGGCGACAGTTTTTTTTCTGACTTCAATGACTTTATCCAATTCTGTCCGGATCGCATCATCCTTGACTAGTGCCTCCATCGCAGCCTGTGCTTCGCCAATACGTTGAGACATGGCTTGTGCATCTGTCTCGAATGTATTCTTGTAAGTGCCAAGATCAACATTCGCGCGTACAAATGCACGGGCGACATTGACTTGTACCATTAAACTCCATCGTTCAGCGCGTTGTGCCAGTTCGAGATCATTATTGATTAACGATTTCATTGTCTTTGTTGTTGCAAATAACTGATAACTGATAAAACCCGCGCTAGCGGTCAGCATCAAGGTGACGATAGCCATTGTCAGGGAAAGGCGTTTCCCCATAGAAAAACCGGTCGAGTGCAACATGGCATTGGGCATATTATTCCTTTGATAATTATGCTTTGGACTACTACAGACGACGCGAAACAGATCTATATGAAACAGTACCGGACTTATCGTTTTAAGCGGTTGTGAACTGCCAACTTTTGCAATAAGAGATGACAGTTCATCAGGAATCAGGATGGTGAAATTGTCCAAAGGTAAGCAACAGGATTGTTTGCCTAATTTGACGGTTCTGTGATCCACGTCAAGGCCAAATCTGGTAAAGATCATTAAGCTGGGCAACTAGCTACTGAATACTCTGCAATTAACGCCTAGAGAGTAAACCCCTATGTTGACTAAAGCCAAGGCACCTGCTGTGTTTGACGAGTTTGATGCGCAAATACTGCGCAAAATGAACCAGCTGGGACCGCGCTATACATCCTATCCGACCGCGGACCGATTCCATACACAATTTGGCATCGGTGAATACCTCAATGCTGTCATCGAACGCAGCGAGATGGGGGGGCGCAGACCATTATCACTGTATATCCATATTCCGTTTTGCGACACAATCTGTTACTACTGCGCATGCAATAAGGTTGTGACGAAAAACCGTGACAAGCTGGCAATCTATCTCGAGTACCTCAAACGCGAAATCAGTGCGCAGGCACACCTGTTTGCCGGTATGAACCATATCGAGCAGCTTCATTTTGGTGGTGGCACGCCGACTTATTTATCCGATGCGCAAATGTCTGATTTGATGCATTACCTGCAACAGCACTTCGCG
>JAATFN010000259.1 GCA_015655165.1 Betaproteobacteria bacterium
AGGGTTCTTGTACGCGTGGCGGGTATGCATGTATCAGTTGTACCGAGCCAGGGTTTGAAGAACCCAGACATGCGTTTAATATGACGCCCAAAATTGCCGGTATTCCGATCGGTTTACCAACCGATATGCCTAAAGCGTGGTTTGTTGCATTGGCTTCATTGTCGAAATCTGCTACACCAAAACGTGTGCGCGAGAATGCAACTGCCGACCATCTGGTGCAAGTACCAGTCATTCGCAAACGTCGTTCGAAGTGAGTGTGTTATGTCTCGGTTAATTGTGGGACCATTCAATCGCGTTGAAGGGGATCTGGAAGTTCATCTGGATGTCGCTGACGGGCAGGTAAAAAGTGCACACGTCAATGCGACGATGTACCGCGGGTTCGAACAGATTTTATTGGGCAAGCATGCATCAGATGCATTGGTATATGTGCCGCGTATTTGTGGCATTTGTTCGGTTGCACAGTCTGTAGCAGCCTCGCGTGCATTGGCCAATGCAATGGAAGTCACGCCACCTGCGAACGGGTTGCTGGTGACCAATCTGATGCTTGCAACAGAAAATCTTGCCGACCACCTCACCCACTTTTATTTGTTTTTTATGCCTGACTTTGCGCGCGAGGCTTATGCAAAGCAAAGCTGGTTTGCTGCAGTCGTCGAACGGTTTTCTGCGCAACAGGGGCAGCATGCCAGAACCGCACTTGCCGCGCGCCAGCGTTGGTTTACCTTGTTGGGCACATTGGGTGGTAAATGGCCGCATACCCATTCGATTCTTCCGGCAGGTTCTTCCCGTGCGGTGGATGTTGCCGAACAGGTACGATTATTAGGACGTATCCGTGAATTTCGGGCATTTCTGGAAAAGACATTGTTTGCCGCGCCGCTTGAGGTGATTGGCACGCTTGATAGTGAAGCGGCTTTGCAGTCATGGTATGACACTGCAGCACCTGAGCATGGGGATTTGCGTTTATTTCTCACATTGGCATGGCAAGGTCGTCTGGATCAGCTGGGTGTAGGTCCGGGGCTTTATATGGCAAATGGTTCGTATCCGGATGCCGACGGCGGATTGTTGTTTGGACGCGGTGTATGGGATGCTAAAGTATCTGCATTAACGGCATTAAATCCTGCGGATATTACCGAAGATGCTACCCATGCCTGGCTGTCCGATGCGGGTGGCGCCCGTCATCCTGCTGATGGGGTGACATTGCCTGACGCTGATAAAGCACACGCCTATACATGGAACAAGGCCCCCCGTCTTGCTGGACGGGTACTGGAAACAGGTGCGCTGGCGCGCCAGGTTGTCAATGGACATCCGTTGATACGTGATGTGGTTGGGCGATGTGGTAGTACCGTGTATACGCGGGTATTGGGGCGTTTACTGGAGTTGGCACTGGTTGTGCCTGCGATGGAGCAATGGGTGAAATCGTTGCAGTCAGATTCGCCGTATTTTGTTGCGGCTGAGTTACCTGATGAGGCACACTGTGTCGGTATGACAGAAGCCGCGCGTGGCAGTCTTGGACACTGGATGACAATTAGGCACGGGAAGATTGCCAATTACCAGATCATTGCACCGACATCGTGGAATTTTTCTCCGCGTGACAGTGCCGGGGTGCCTGGCGCGCTTGAAGCTGCACTGATTGGTGCTGCTGTTGAAGACGGGGAGTTAACACCGTTGACAGTGCAGCATATCGTGCGTTCTTTTGATCCTTGTATGGTGTGTACGGTGCATTAATGTCCAGACAACAACGAACAACAGACAATGATTTTATACCGAGTGCGCTCGCATTAGATAGCATGGATGAAGCTGTCTGGATGGATGTTATCCAGAGAATGGATGAAGTTTATTCGCAGTTGGTCAGTGATGAAATCATATTGGAAGAAAAAAACCGCGAGCTGGAAAATACACAGCAATTTCTCTTCAGTGTTTTATCTTCAATGTCGGATGTGTTGGTGGTGTGTGATCGACGTGGCAGAATCGAAGAAACGAATGTTGCCTTGCGTGAGTTGACAGTTCTTGGTGAGGAGGCCTTACGTCATATGACCGTGTATGACGTATTGGCGGACGACACGAGTGCGGCTGCATTACGCAACGTGATCGAGCAGACTTCTCCGGGCGTCACCGGTTCCGTATTGGAACTGAATTTACGTAACCCTCAGCACGGTGCAGTGCCTGTTGATGTGAATTGTACATTGCGTCGCGATGGTGATGGTAAATTGGCCGGTTATGTGTTTATTGGTCGGCCCATGGGGGAATTGCGTCGTGCGTATAGGGAATTAAGCGAAACACACGAGACGTTGAAACGCACGCAACAGCAATTATTGCATTCAGAAAAACTCGCATCTCTCGGACGACTGGTTGCAGGTGTTGCACATGAATTGAATAATCCGATCAGTTTTGTGTTAGGTAATGTGCATGCGCTAAAACGTTACAGTGAACGTATTGGCGAATATATGGATGTATTGCATGCGGGTGACGAAACACAGGCACACATGCTGCGCAAGAAATTGCGTATTGATCATATCATGCAGGATTTGCCTTCTCTGATTAGCGGGACGCTAGAAGGGGCTGTACGCACGACATCGATTGTCGATGGACTGAAACGTTTTTCCGCAGTGGACCGTGATGAAAGTGCGGCCATCGATCTCAATGATGTGATTGACAGAGCGATTCACTGGATCGGCAGGGGTGCGGCACCGACAATTGTGGTGCATTGGATGCCTGTGTTGCCGTTAGTTGTGATGGGTAATGCCGGTAAATTATTGCAGGTGATGATGAACCTGATCCAGAATGCAAGCGATGCAGCTATTGCTGCTGGTGTCGGGCCGGAATTATGGATACAGGCGTACGTAGAAGAACACACCGTTGTGTTGAAGTTGCGTGATAACGGACCCGGTATCGCACCGGGGCATTTACCGCAAATCTTCGATCCATTTTTTACAACCAAACCGGTTGGCAGAGGTACCGGTCTTGGTTTATCTATCAGCTATGGCATTATCTAGCAGCATGGCGGAAAACTGTTGGCCGCCAATCATCTAGAAGGTGGTGCGGAGTTCGTGATCCGTCTACCGCAGGCAGGATCATGATCTAGCCGGTATCAATGGTTTGCCGGACGCGTTAATGCGTTGGTATCGCTGACGAACGTGATTACTCGTGGCCCTTTGCCAATTCTATTAACGGATCGATATTCAAAATACGCAGTACATCGCGCTTGTCGGAAATATAGGCCAGTTGCCGCCATTTCGTCAGTATCCGGCTCAGTGTCTCGGGACGCATGCCGAGTTTGACGGCAATCTGGTTGTGTGTGAGCGGCAGTGTCACAGGTTCGCTTACTTGTGGTTTTCCGACACGCAAGACATATTCGGCAAGGCGCTCTTCAGCTGAACTGGATGTTAACCAGTCCAGTTGATCGGTATGATGCCGTGCGAGTTCCGCACCGTGCTGCAACAGACGACATGCCAGTGCTGCATTGGTTTTGCACAAATGCCGCAAGGTATTGCTGTCGAGCATAAATGCTTCCCCATGCGTAATGGCACGCACGGTATACATGTGTTGCGGCTCACGCAAAAACAACGATAAAACAGACACCATACTGCCGGCACCCGCTTGTCCGAATACCTTCTCGTCGCCATCTGTTGTATAGCGCAGCCCTTGTATTTTCCCTTGATGGATCAACAGGCAACTGCTGGCAACTTGTCCCTCGCGTAATAACTCGTCATCCGGTGCAAAGCGCAATAACGCACTATTTGCCGCTAGTAACGACAAATCATGTGCATCGATTTCATCGAACCACACATAGGTACGCAGCAATGACAGCATGTGTCTGGCTGCCGGAGTCGGATTGACAATTGTCATTTGGATATCTTTACTATAAACCTATAATAAGAATAATTCTTATTCATTATTCTAGCACTGCAGCCCCCGATTCTGTCAGACAGATTTAATTTGCAGAGAAATATATCCATGTCATTGATTTATAAGCGTTTATTGCATTCACTTCTGATGGCGGCATGGTTGCCTGTCGCGCATGCCGCGCAGATTGAATTTAAGGACATGTTGGGCAATCAGGTGGTGCTACCAAAAGCGACAACACGTGTCGTGACATTGCCGATGCCGGCCAGTTCATTGTTCATGTCGCTCGATGGCGGGCCGCAACATCTGGTAGGCATGCATCCTGAAGCAAAAAAAATGGTCTCTCAAAGTTTGCTGGGGCGGATTTACCCGGACACGTTGCGCGTGCGTTCGGACATTACCCAGTCGGGGTTTGCACCGAATATAGAAACCATGCTGCAAATCCAGCCCGATTTGATCTGGCAATGGTGCCACATGGGTGACGAATTGATTACGCCGTTAAAGGATGCCGGTTTACCGGTCGCGGCCCTCGTGTATGGTACGGAAGCGCGTACACGGGAGTGGATCCGCCTAATGGGTATGACGCTGGGCAAAGAAAAGCAGGCCGCAGCACAATTGAAGTGGCGCAGTGATGTCGAAGCTGAAATTCGCAAAGTCACTTCAACAGTGCCGAACAAGGCACGTCCAAAGGTGTTGTATTTGTCGCGTTATTCCCCTCAATACCGGGTGCCGGGCAAGACGGGCAGTTTTGAGTACGACATTGAACTGGCCGGTGGTATCAATGTTTCTTCGGGTGTCGGTAATGCACCTACTGTCAATATCGAGCAGATACTTGCGTGGCATCCCGATGTCATTTTACTCAATAATTTCGAAGCGAAATTAACACCGCAAGCCATCTATGACGACCCGCTGTTTGCCGACATTCCGGCAGTGCGCAATCACCGTGTGTACAAGATACCGGCAGGTGGTTATTTATGGGATCCCCCAAGCCAGGAGTCGCCGCTCTATTGGCAGTGGTTAAGCCAGATACTGCATCCTGACAAATTTGATTGGCCAATGCGTGAACTGGTCACCAAAGCCTATATCCAGCTGTATGGCTATACACCGTCACAACAGGATATGGATGATTTGTTTCATATGACACTCAACAAGAAGGCATCGGGTTATGAACGCTTTGCCAAATAACACCATGCCCGTGCAAAAACCGAACGTGCATCTATGGCGGTGGGTGGCGATGGTGTGCCTCTTGTTGGCAGTCATGGCCGCGGCATTATGCATTGGACGTTACCCCTTGTCGTTATCACATGTTACGTCGATTCTTGTCGCACATTTGCTGCCGGGAGACTGGACAAACCTGTTGCCGGCATGGAGCAGTGTCGAGCAACGCGTTGTCATGCAGGTGCGCATGCCGCGTGTATTGATGTCGGTCATCGTTGGTGCAAGCTTGTCCATGTGCGGTGGCGCCTTGCAAGGGGCATTCCGCAACCCTCTGGTGGGGCCACAAATTCTCGGTATTTCATCGGGTGCTGCGTTCGGTGGATGTATTGCAATATTGCTGTTTTCATCGATGCCGGCAACATTGAGTCTGGCGTTTGCCGGTGGCTTGGCGGCTGTTGCGATTGTCTATGTACTAGGAAGATATGAGCGCCGGACAACCATGCTGATGTTGATTCTTGCCGGTGTCGTTACCAGTGCTTTTTTTGCGGCACTCATTTCTTTGGCGACCTATTTTGCCGACCCCAATGACACGTTGCCGGCAATCGTATTCTGGCTCATGGGAAGTTTTGCAACGGCGTCCTATATCAAACTCGTGTCTGTCATTGGCCCAATTGTGCTTGGTATGGGATTGTTATTTGCTTTGCGGTTTCGTATCAATGTGTTGTCGTTGGGTGATGAACAGGCCCGTGCATTAGGCATTGCTGTTGAACCGCTACGCTGGGTATTGCTTGCATGCGTGACATTGGTAGTCTCTGCAAGTGTCGCTGTATCCGGCACTGTCGGCTGGGTTGGTCTGGTTGTACCGCATTTTGCCCGTCTGGTTGTGGGACCTGACCATCGGGTATTGCTGCCTGCATGTGCATTGATAGGTGCTGCGTATATGGTGTTGGTCGACACGGTTGCCCGTAGTGTGACCAGCGCGGAAATCCCGCTCGGGGTGATTACGGCATTAATCGGTGCCCCATTATTTGCCTGGCTACTGCGTCGCATGCAAGCAAAAGGAGCAAGTCATGATTGAACTGGACAATCTGGCTGTGCAAGCAGGTAAAAAAATACTGGTCGAAGGCTTGTCCTTGCATGTTGGTGCCGGAGAAATTCTGGCTGTATTGGGACCAAACGGCCGCGGTAAAACGACGTTGTTGCGCACGGTACTGAATTTGCAGCCACCTGCCGGTGGTCAGGTAAGACTGGGCGGTCATGCGGCATATGTTCCACAGCAAACCGATACATTGTTCGCGTATGACGCATTGACGGTTGTCACCATGGGGCGCGCGCGCCATCTTCGCTGGTATGCGATGCCGGCAGAAGCGGATATCGCTATCGCCTATCGTGCTCTTGAAGCTGTCGAATTGGTGCATCTTGCAAAACGACCTTATCGCTTATTAAGTGGTGGCGAGCGGCAATTAGTCAGCATCGCACGCGCTATTGCCAGCGAGAGCCAGATCATGTTGCTCGATGAACCGGCTGCTGCACTGGACTTGCATAACCAGGACATTATTTTAACGGTACTGCTGTCGTTGGCGAAAGAACACAATCTCGCGATCATGTTTACGACACACCATCCGCAACATGCGCAGCATATTGCCGACCAGACATTGTTGATGCATAGCGATGCTTGCGAGAGTGGGCCCACAGTGGAAATGTGTACAGATGCGTCGCTAAGTCGTCTGTATGGATTGCCTGTCAGAGCCATTTCTTTACACGAAGATGGTCGTGACATACATGGCATTTTGCCTTTGTTTAGGTGATGCGATGACGACGACTGTTTATTTGCATCATTGGAGTGGTAACGGCCCGGCTGTGATGACAGAAGGCGAGAGACCACGTGCGGCAATTTTGCCTTTGTACACACTGGAACAGTGCGACTTGCGTCGTTACAACAGTATCTTGATTCCGGCACATGTCGACCAACGTTATCTGGTGACACAGCAATCACGTCTTGAAACTTTTTTGCAAGAAGGTGGCACGATTGTTGTGAACGGCCATATTGCCTATCCTTTTTTGCGTTGGTTACAACCATTCGAAGCGCTCATGTACAACGGGCTCGACAGCTTGCGCATTCATCACGCACAGCCGCATCCTATTTTTGATGGGGTCGATCCAGAAGATATGACGTTCAGACGGGGTGTGGCAGGTTTTTATGCACGCGGCAGTAATCCTGTTTCTGCAGGTGCTGTGGTCTTAAATACGATAGGCCCTGTTGCAACGCCGATTGACTGGTTGCTGACATTGCCTGGTGGCGGGCGATTGCTGGTGCATTCAGGGAATGACTTGTGGATGTTTCATGATAGCGAAGACAGCACGGCACTGATCGTGCCGCAGTTGTTTGCATGGCTGGAAAAGGAGGCACTATGACAGACAATAAACCGGTCATTGGTGTACTGGATGCAGGCACGTATTACCACCATCGCACATTTGAAACAGAAGCGTTCAAGCCTTACATCGATCATGTGATCTATATACGTGAACTTGATGATGCCGCATTAATGCAATGTGATGTCTTTATTGTGTCTTGTCGTACGAATCCTTCTTTGTTGATACCCCATCGGGCACTGTTTGCCCGTTTTCTAGCGGCTGGAAAAACACTGGTTGCAATGGGTGAAACCGGCGTACAGCACTGGATCGACGGTGTTACCTGGACGACGTGTCCGGTCAATTTCTGGTGGTGGAAAGAGCCTGGTGCGCACTCCGGTTTGCGCGTTGCGGCACCTGGGCACCGTCTCTTTGACTACATCGATTTATCTGACGCGACATGGCATCAGCATGGCACGTTTACTGTGCCAACCGGTGCGGTATCGGTCATCGACAAAATTGGTGCCGGTTCGGTGCTCTATGAGGATACCTGTTCGACAGCCGGCCGGTTAATTGTGACGTCATTGGATCCGATGTATCACCACGGCAGTTATTTTATGCCGGCGACCACCCGTTTTTTACGGGGCTTTTTTCCCTGGTTGAAGGATTCGACGGAATCCTTAGCCAAATCCTAGTACTTTTTATTTACCTACATTCCC
>JAATFN010000391.1 GCA_015655165.1 Betaproteobacteria bacterium
CAGATACACCCATGCATAAAACGTTATCTCAAGCGTCAATGTCCAGTAGACAGAACTAAAATAATTATACCCAAAAATCCTCGGAACAAACGTCAGGCTTAACAGCAAGGATCTGGCACGTTCCAACGGAGAAATACCGGGAAGCGTAATCGAAAAGCAATAGATAATCAGTGCACACACCACAAAGGTTGGCACAATCCGGTTAAAACGTGCCTGAAAAAAACGAAAAGGGGTTCTGCCTTGCGAAGACAAGGTAATCACAAAACCGCTAATCATAAAAAACAGATCTACACCGAAATTACCAAAATAAAATATCCTGACAGTCAAAGCAGACGGCCAGCTTCCCTCTAATGGACCGATAAACAAATAGTGGTACAACACAACCATGACACAAGCCACCATCCGAAATACATCCAGTGAAGCCATCCTGGCAAACCGGTTTTGCATAGCATCCCCTTACGCGTGCACGCATTGTGTAACACAGGAAGATTAACGGCGACAGCACAATATCATCACTTCTTGGTCATCAAATCGATCCAAGCCCTAGGATACCCATCCGGCAACCTGAAACCAATCAGACCAACACCATATTAACGCATGCGAAGACACGATTATCGGTATCAACATGATGAATTATCACGGGTTTTGTTGTATATTAACTACCAGTTACTTATTTTTCAGGCAACAACCAGCGAATGAAAACTGTCCTTGCACTGCGTCACGTTCATTTCGAAGATCTTGGCATACTTGAACCCATTCTCGGCGAACATGGATACACTGTTCAGTACATTGATCCTGCCATTGATGACATCCGTGCTTACGATGCAACACAAGCCGATATTGTCATTGTTCTAGGTGGTCCTATTGGTGCCTTTGAAGACAAGTTATATCCGTTCTTAACTGACGAACTCGATTTCATAGAAAGCCGGCTACGTTCGCAGCGCCCTATTCTCGGTATCTGCCTTGGTGCACAATTGATAGCACGCGTATTTGGTGCGCCGGTCGCCCCCATGGGCACAAAAGAAATCGGTTTTAGTGAACTGACGCTAACCGATGCAGGATTAGCTTCGCCATTAGCAGCATTGGCCGGCGTACCAGTATTACACTGGCATGGCGACCAATTCGGCATTCCCGCCAACGGACAATTACTGGCCAGTACAGCCGTTTGTACACATCAGGCATTTGCAGTTGGCGAACAGGTATTGGCGCTACAATTCCATCTGGAAGCAGACACGGACAAACTCGAAGCATGGCTAGTAGGTCACGCCGCAGAGCTTGCACAAGCGGACATCCATCCACAAACGTTACGAAAGCAAGCTGCCGAATATGGTGTCATGCTAAAGTCGGCAGGTACTAAAGCCTTGCATGCCTGGCTGGATCAACTAGACAATGTAACAACCATTACTAGCGAGAAAAGCACTGGCAACAGTTAGTTTTTTATTTGATGGCCGCTTTATTCAACGCCAGCGCAATTAACCGGTCAACCACCACTGCGCGCTCGTCTTCTCTAACTGCCAATGCAACACGTGCGCAGGGAGCCGGTCCGACAATATCTACATAACGTACACCACTGATACGTATCTGACGCATCGAAGCTGACACAATTGACACGCCCATTTCCGCAGAAATCAGATTAATGACAGATTCCATTTGCGGTGCGACCTGACTAATGTGCGGCTCGAAACCCACTGCACGGCACGTGCCTACAATCTCGTCATACAAACTCAAACCGACTTCTCTTGGAAACAGTACAAATGGTTCATTCGCCAATTCAGCCAGAGCAATCTTCTTTTTACGCGCAAGCCGATGTTGTACCGGTAAAACAACCTGCATCGTCTCATCAGCAAAATGATACTGGCGCACACCTGCTGGTGCGACAGGTCCTGGCCGGATAAAAACAGCATCGACAGTGTGCCTTACCAATCCTTGCAACAGCGAGGTGGTATTACTTTCCTGCAAATGCAACGTCACATCCGGGTACATACGTCTGAAATCACGAATGACAGCTGGAATCAATTGATGAAACGAAAGAGATCCGGTAAACCCCAAACGCAAGATACCCGTTTCTCCTCGCCCTGCCCGTTGCGCAATGTCAGTTGCACGTTCAACTGCTGCAAGAATCTGGCGCGCCTCAACTAAAAATGCATTACCTGCCTCTGTCAGGCTTACCCCATGCGGATTGCGTAAAAAAAGTGGCGTTCCGATCTCTTGTTCAAGATCCCTGATTTGCTGACTCAGTGACGGTTGACCAATGCCCACACGCATTGCCGCCCGTGTGAAATTTAACGCTTCTGCTACAGCAACAAAATAACGGATATGCCGCAATTCCATAGGTATCTCCAAAACATATGACGTTAGCATGAACAATATATTGGACAGATACCCAATGCAAGCGGAAAATACGCTCCAGTTAAGGAATAATGATGACAACAGCAACAACCGTTCAGCCCACATTCAATGCCATACGTCCGGGCACCACTGCTTACCGGCGTATCAGTCTCGCCTTGTTTCTAACAGGTTTTGCGACATTTTCCATGCTGTATTGCGTACAGCCTTTATTGCCGATATTCACTGAGGAATTTGGCATAAAAGCCGCTGCGAGTTCGCTGGCGTTGTCATTGACCACGATCTGCTTGGCCATTGCCATATTTTGTGCAGGTGCACTGTCAGAAGGTCGCGATTTACGCCGCTTGATGTTTACCTCAATGCTGTTGGCGTCACTTTGCAACCTGTTTGTTGCAGTTACACCAAACTGGCATACCCTATTAACAGTGCGTGCCATCGAAGGATTATTGTTAGGTGGTGTACCGGCTGTAGCGATGGCTTATCTTGCAGAGGAAATCCATCCCGATGGTCTGGGCTTATCAATGGGACTCTACGTAGGCGGCTCGGCATTTGGCGGTATGGCAGGACGGATTCTAACGAGTATTCTGACCGACCATTTTTCCTGGCGTGTTGCACTGGCAACCATCAGCATTCTGGATTTATTAGCAGCGATCGGCTTTCTGTTACTTTTGCCGATTTCCACACGTCCACTTAAAAAAGCTTATTTCAACCTGTCACACCATGCGGCCATCTGGCGTTCTCATTTATCGAATTCCGCACTGCCACTATTGTTTATGACAGGTTTTATTGTCATGGGTGTGTTCATCACGCTGTACAACTATATCGGTTTTCGTCTGATTGCAGCACCATTCTTTCTTTCACAAACACACATCGGCATGATCTTTTTTGCCTATCTATTCGGGATTGTCGCCTCGCCTTTAGCAGGTCGGTTATCAGATAAACTTGGCCGTCCACCAGTCCTGATCACCGGTATCTCGCTCATGATCATCGGTATGCTTTTAACGTTGCCTGACAATCTGTTTGCAATCATCACCGGCATTGTTCTGACAACACTCGGCTTTTTTATCTCCCATGCCATCGCCAGCACCTGGGTAGGGAAACTGGCCAAGCAATCCAAAGGACATGCGTCGTCACTTTATTTGCTGTCCTACTATGCCGGATCAAGCATTCTGGGCGCTGTCGGTGGCTGGTTCTGGCAGCATGACAGCTGGTTTGCGGTCACCCTCTTCACCTTGTTTTTACTTGCTGCTGTTTTGTATTCTGCCTTGCGCTTGCGTCAACAATCCATCTCGGCAAACACAACGATGATCTTGTCGTCACCGGCTGAACGTATCCAATAATGCCGGATTCAGACAGGCGGTGCTGCTTTGAATTCGGGCAGCAACTCCGCACGCAATGATAATTCTGCAAGCTGTGGATGGTCTGTTGCACTCACAATTTCCGGCAGCATCATTTGTGTGAATCGCCATGCTACAGCCGTTGTGACACCGGCTTGTGTAATGCGTGGCTTCTCAACCGGTAGTGCCTCCTGTTGCAAAGCGGTCTCCAATGTTGCATAGGCTGCCAGCAACTGCGCTTTGACACGCGCAATCCAGGGTTCATGCTGCTTGTCAGCTGGACGAAGATTGCGTTCATACACAATTTGCACAGTTTTTTCACATGCAGCCAACGCTAATCCTATGAAAAAAGTATCCCGTTGTCGCTGCGGTAAATTCTGTGGCATCAGACTGCGACCAACTATATGTTCAACATGATCAATGATCAATGTCGAATCCATCAATGCCGTACCATCATCCAACAGCAAGGTCGGTGCTTTCACAACCGGGTTAAATTGTTTAAAACTGTCATAAGTACTAAAGACGGAAAGTGACAAATGTTCAAATGCAACGTCCAATAAACGCAGTGTAATAGCTGTTCGCCGTACATAGGGTGAATCCAGCATACCAATCAATTTCATCAACTCCTCCAGTGGCTGTAATCGGCATCACAACACAATGACCAACGTGCAGTGATATAGTACAACAACTTCATTGTTATCAATGAAAACAACAGCGGGTAAAGCTTGATGCACTTGCCTATGCGGCTGTCATCAAAGCTCCCCAACGTCTTTCTCCAACAAGCCTAGCGTGACGTTACCATGACATCAGTTGGTTGGTCTGCATGGTGATACAGTTCTGCCAAACCAAAATGACTGCGCAATGTTGTCCCAGCATACTGTTTTCTGACTACACCACGGGCTTGCAAACGTGGTACAACTTCTTCCACAAACACAGATACCGCATCTGGCAGATACGGAAAGACAAGATTGAATCCGTCAGCTGCGCCGTGATCGAGCCATTGCACCATCAGCTCAGCCAATGTATCTGGTGTGCCGACAAATTCCAATAGTCCGGAAGCTTTATCTTTTTGCGCAAGTTCTCCCCGGCTGTCCAAAAGATCACGGGCTATTTGTCTAGCTTGCGCATCACTGGATGCAAGAATGGGCGACAATGCAGGAATCACTCGAATAGCATCGGGCAGGCGACCGGCAGACCGTACCCGTTCATGCCATTGCTGGCGAAACGCTACTGCCTGTTCAATGGTAGATTGACGTGTAAAAACCAATTCTGCATGTACCGCAGCAAAAGCATCCCCTTCATCACACTGCCCACCATAAGCCAAAACAGGATATCCCTGTGGTGGACGTGGAATGTCCAATGGCGCCTTGACCGAAAAAAATGCCCCCTTGTGATTAACAGGATGATTTTGGCTACCATCAACACCACTTTTACCATCCGGTTTAATGATGATGGCATTACCAGACCAGCTATCCCATAATTTTTTAGCGACGACAACAAATTCATTTGCACGGTTGTATTGTGCTTGTGCCGTATTGTCTGTCTCATGTGTATATTGCCGCCCTGTATGCTGCTCCCATTGGGTGACCATATGCCAGCCGGAACGCCCCTGACTGATATGGTCCAACGATGCCAGTCTTCTGGCAACATTGTTAGGCTGATTGTCGGTTGTAGAAGCAGTCACGATCAAACCGATATGTTCGGTTAATGTTCCCAATGCAGCAAACGTGGTCCATGGCTCCAGCCCCATTGTCTGCTGTCCACGCGCAATATTGTCTGTACGATTCAAATCATCAAAAAACAGCGCATCAAAACACCCCTGCTCTGCTGTTTTGGCTAACATCAACAGATAATCGAGATCACGGATTTTTTCCGGTTGTGCCTGTTTATATTGCCAGTTGCCCAAACCACGGTCGCCTAACGAACAGACCAAATGCAATTGCTTCATCTTACTTTCCTCCTGCGTTAACACGACTTGCTTGCGGACGTGTCAAACCGTAATGTTCGCGCAAGGTTGTTCCTTCA
>JAATFN010000297.1 GCA_015655165.1 Betaproteobacteria bacterium
AAAGAATGCGCGCAACTGGTTTGAATTACGACGCCCTGTGCCTATCCAGTCTGCAATCACGTTCACAACAACGCCACGCTTTGCTGCGCGTATCAACGCATCTCTGATTGCGCTACCGATATCATCCTGACTGAATATGTACGTCTCGAAATAGATATCTGTTTCAGCCTGGTCGATAGCCAAGATCAATGCCGGAAAGAACTCCTTTCCACAAACAAGAAGATCGATTTGATTATCAGCTGTGAAACTCGGTGAACGCATACTCGGTTATTGCCTCAATAAAGATCGGTCAGGGTACATAGTCACCCAAAACAGGCTACTCCAATTCTAGCATTGTCAAAATAGGAGAGTGGTCAGATAATTTGCGCCATTCTCGGTCACGCAAGACCTCGGCAGTATCCACTTTAAAACCGCGCAGATAAATGCGATCCAGACGCAACCAGGGTAATAATGCCGGGAATGTACGCGCCGGATAAACACGTAATTTGCCATCTTCCGGACGCCGCCAGTTGGCGAACCAGCCAGCCGGGGTCAATTGACTTTCAAACACTTCTTTCACACCCAGACGTTCACTCAAATAACTACCAAGTTTATTTTCCCAATCATTGAAGTCACCAGCAATAATAATGGGCGCATCCGGCGCAGAAGAACTTCTGACGGCTTCTACCAACGCAGCAGCTTGCCGTTGCCTTCCTGTTGCCAGCAAACCCAGATGCACTACATAACAGTGAATCGGGGTATTGTCGATATTCAAGATGCAATGCAAAATGCCACGTGATTCATATGCATGATCGGAGATATCGCTGTTGTTTGTTTCGATGATTGAAAAGCGCGACAGCAATGCGTTACCGTGATGTCCATATTTGTACACGGCATTCATGCCATATGCAGCATAATGCGATTCACCGGCAAGAAACTCATGCTGACCGACAGCAGGCCAGTGTGCAGCATACTGGATGGCTTTTTTATCGTGACGCCCCTGCACTTCCTGCAAGAACATGATATCGGCATCCAGTTCTGTTAATGCCTGCTTTATCGCATGAATGCGTGGCATACCACCAAATGATGTGACACCTTTATGAATATTATATGTTGCAACACGAATTCTCATAAAGATAGATCCCTTGTTACTTTAAATAATGTGGCAGTTGCAAAATGGCCTCTGCATTAGACGGTGAAAAGCAGCGATCTGCTGCTTGCCTGTAAGGTAACCAGCAATATTGCGTATGCTCGCGCGGCGACAATGTAATTGTCACATTATCGGGCACCAGCAAACCAAATACATGTTCTGTATTTTTTGTTACTCCCGGTGCATACCGCTCCCGCCACACCGGATAAATATCGTACACATTCGTTAGGCGCCAGTCGGATAAATGCCTGAATGGCACTACTTGCCCGATCGCTGCAACAACGACATCCGGCCGTGCTACCATAATGCCGGTTTCCTCGCCGACCTCACGCCGGGCTGTATCAACCGGTGCCTCGTCTAACGATTCTTTCGATCCTGTTACCGACTGCCAGAATCCCGCCTGACCTGTACGTTCAATCAACAGAACCTGCATGTCGGTCTGGTAGATGACAACCAACACGGATTCGGGAATCTTGTACGTTGATACCATAAATAAATGATCAATAAAAAAGGCGCGGATGCCCGCGCCTTTTATTATGCCCTGAAAAACCGATTCAGGTTGTGACAATATCTTACCTATGCCTTGACTGTCGGCTCTGTATTACGCAGACGAATATGCAGTTCACGCAATTGCTTCTCATCAACGGCTGACGGCGCTTGTGTCAACAAACATTGTGCACGTTGCGTTTTAGGGAAAGCGATCACATCACGAATCGACTCGGCACCAGCCATCATCGTCACCAGACGGTCCAGCCCGAATGCGATACCACCATGCGGCGGCGCACCATATTGCAATGCATCCAACAAGAAACCAAACTTCAATCGCGCCTCTTCATCACCGATATTTAATGCACGGAATACCTTGCTTTGAACATCGGCACGGTGAATACGCACAGAGCCCCCACCAAGCTCCCAACCATTCAATACCATATCGTAGGCTTTGGCAATAGCGCTGCCAGGATCGGTAGAAATGAAATCTTCATGACCGTCCTTTGGTGATGTGAACGGATGGTGCAATGCCACCCAACGGCCATTGTCTTCGTCATACTCGAACATCGGGAAATCAATCACCCATAGTGGACGCCATACTGCCTCGAACAGATTGTTTTTCTTGCCGAAGTCACTGTGACCAATCTTCACGCGCAATGCGCCGATCGCATCGTTGACAACTTTTTCTTTATCCGCACCGAAGAAAATCAAATCGCCATCTTGCGCACCAGTACGTTCCAAAATCAAGTTTAACGCTTCATCATGAATATTCTTGACGATCGGAGACTGCAGGCCATCACGCCCTTTGGCTTTCTCGTTGACCTTGATGTACGCCAGACCTCTCGCGCCATAAATGGCAACAAATTGTGTGTATGCATCGATTTCGGAGCGAGGCATCTCAGCGCCACCAGGTACACGCAGACCGACAACTCGACCACCTTCGGTATTTGCAGCACTGGCGAAGACTTTGAAATCCACTTCTTTCATCACATCGGTTAACTCTGTGAATTCGAGTTTGACACGCATATCAGGCTTGTCTGAACCGTATTTCGCCATGGCAGTCGCCCAGTCCATGACAGGGAAGGGATTCGGCAAGTCGATATCCAGTGTGTTTTTGAACACCAGACGAATCATGCCTTCAAACAAATCACGGATTTCCTGCTCAGACAGGAAAGATGTTTCACAGTCGATCTGTGTAAATTCAGGCTGGCGATCAGCACGCAAATCCTCGTCACGGAAACATTTGGTGATTTGGTAATAACGATCAAAGTTGGCAACCATCAGCAATTGCTTAAATAATTGCGGGGATTGTGGTAACGCAAAGAATTCCCCAGCGTTCACACGTGACGGCACCAGATAGTCACGGGCACCTTCCGGTGTCGACTTGGTCAACATCGGTGTTTCAATATCGATGAAACCTTGTGCATCCAGAAATTTACGTACTTCCATTGCTACCTTGTAACGCAGGCGCAAGTTGTTTTGCATTTGCGGACGACGCAAATCCAGCACACGATGTGTCAGACGCGTTGTTTCAGACAGATGATCGTCATCTAACTGGAACGGCGGGGTAACAGACGGATTCAATACTTCCAGCTCATGCGCTAACACTTCGATTTTACCGGATGTCAAATTTGTATTGATTGTGCCTTCAGGGCGATGGCGAACAACACCGGTAATACGTAAACAAAATTCGTTACGCACAGCCTCTGCATTGTTAAATACATCGGCACGATCGGGATCACACACAACTTGCACAAGACCTTCACGGTCACGCAAATCGATAAAAATGACACCGCCGTGGTCACGACGACGGTGAACCCATCCACATAAACTCACTGTTTGACCAAGATGTGCCTCGGTAGTGAGGCCACAATATTGCGTACGCATCGACATATTATGATTCCAATTTTGTTTAACTTAACGCCGCCGACCCAGTAGTCTGAC
>JAATFN010000203.1 GCA_015655165.1 Betaproteobacteria bacterium
TGCAGCCTCCGAGTCTCGAACGCATCATGGCCGCAGCAGCGGAGTTCGGTCTCGATATTATCGGGCCGCCAGGTATTCCCACCTGAGAGTACCTGGCATTTCGCCACGCTTGGCACCCACAATCTGTGCTAACAACTGACTACCCTCGTCTTGAACCTCAATCGCACCGTTTTTAAATAAGGGGAGATTTTGTAACGCCGGTTTTTTCACAATACGCAAACCCAACGGGGAATACGGTGTCAACGTACAGGCAATCGGTGCTTCTGCCAGCCCAGCCACCACAGTATCTCTGTCTGATTTGATACTATTGACCCGCAAATCCAGCGGGGCTTGCTGATTCATTGCATCAGCCAAGGCCATCGTCTCGTCTTGTCCAATACGTTCTGACAGTTTGTCAAATAACCACTGTGGTAAATTCGCCCGCATCACCAATGGCAGTTGCAAACGATCAATTTGTCGCGTGTGCGTTAACCACTGCGCTTCTTCAATACTTAAACCGGCAATATCGTCGACATCGACAATTTCAGCTAACGCCAGTAAAGCAATACGGCGCATCAAAGGGCCGGCGCCAGACTCGGCAAAGTTGGTCAATACCGACTTGTTGCGCAAAAATGCATACGTCGACTCGGCAATCACGCCTCGTTCACGCCCACCCAATCTAGGATGCTCGCGAAAGTAACGGGATAAAGTCACATCGGCCGGGCCGGTAAAGCGCAGCACTTCACGCAAGACTTCCTCGATATGGGGCACAATAGCGGGAGGCAATCTCATACAACTTCCTTTTTAAAATACGCTTGATTCTCGGCAGACTGGTCTACGACGACCACATTACCCTGCAAAGACAACTTATCCTCGATAAACCAGCGAACAGCACGGGGATAAATAACATGCTCTTCTTGTAATACACGTGCTGCCAGTGATGCCTCTGTATCATCCTTTAATACAGGCACCGCCGCTTGTGCGACGATTGGCCCGTGATCCAACTCTGCCGTCACAAAATGCACGGTCGCACCATGCAACTTCACACCCGCGGCCAAAGCCTGCTGATGCGTCGCCAATCCTGGAAACAGGGGAAGAAGTGAAGGATGGATATTCAACATGCGACCGGCATAATGGGCGACAAATGGGGCAGTTAGAATACGCATAAAACCGGCTAACACGACGAGATCAGGCTGATACTGGTCAATGGCTTCCCGCATTTTTGCATCAAATGCCTCGCGACTGGGTACGCCCTGACTGGGCACGACCTGTGTTGCAATACCGTGCGCCTGAGCAAATGCCAAACCTGTCGCATCAGGCCGGTTACTAATCACAGCAACAATCTTTGCCGGCCACCCTTCAACTTGGGCGCAACGGACAATGGCTTCCATATTTGTACCACGTCCGGAGATCAAAATAACAATGCTTTTCATGGTGCGCATTGTACCTTCTGCAACAGATGATCACCGTACAATCTGGTGACTAATTCTTTAAATTTGTACCGCAACCGAGTAAAACACCCGAAAAGCGATTTTTTTATCTGCCCAAAATTCTGCTGCATCCCGAAACACATCCAGTAAAGTCTCGCGTGCCTCGCGGTCAAACTTCTGCGTATCCGGCAATTGGTCCAATACCACGATAAAACCGGCTTGCGGACCTGTTTTATACGGCAAATCGGTCAAACAATCACTTAAAGCATCAAAATTCTTGCCAAAATGCTTAGGAAACCCGAACCCGCGCGCGATAGCTGTCAACACCTGATGTTTAGTCAACGCATTGGCACAATGCGCAAATAAGAAATGCTGTCCCAGACGCTGTGCTTCATCCTGCAGGTCGCTCATACGAAAGGCACGAATCGACTGCACAATATTAGGTGGGACTGTTTTGAATAAATCCATGACTTCCTCAGACCTGCATGAAACAAATACCACGCTTACTCCTTGATCCTTCTAAAGGTAGCGTAATGGTCGCTCGTGTAGTAATACTCGCCCGAAGTTGTCGACTCGCCACCGGACACAATGCGTCTGGCGCCACGATGTCTGATTCTCGGGGTTTTGACGGTATATTCGTGGTAATAACCACGTGGTTGCCTAGGTAATATCTGCTCGTAGTTACCGAACACCACGCCATCTTTGGGGTACGGGAAAGGGCCACCCTCTTTGATTAAGCGCAAGGTGTATTGTGCCTCTACAGGCAAATTGCCAACAGCAACCTCTCCCAGCAGCATGCCTCCTTTTGATAATACAGAAGAAGACAACAGTAATGCTGCTAGAAAAACCACCCATTTTTTTAAAAACGTTACGTTCAAGATATGCAATTTCTATTGCCTGATGACAATGTCGTTAATGCCCCATAGAGTAACGCTTTGTTCATGCTGAAGCAACTCACTGCAAAATGCCCCGCTACTCTTTGAACATATCCTGGCGTTGCAGTTCAAAAAAGGGCTTGTACAAACCTTTCATGCAAATCAGGCGGAGCTGGAAAGCCTATACAGGGCAATAGGTTAGCGCTGTTGTGTGCCACTTGCAGGGGATGGCGTAGCTGGCACTGGCACCATCAACGGAGTTCCATGCCACTTCAGCCACCAGACCGTCGCCGATCTCGTTAGATTGCGAGAAACCCAGATCGTACAGGTTACACAGCAAGCCCTTGACGGACTCCATATGTTGTTCAGCGAGGTTTTACATTGGGAAATGCGGGAAGTTTCACGCAATCAAGCACTGGTGCAGTGATCTGAAGGAATTGTGAAAATGATGGTCTCGATGCAATCCTTGTGTGGAACCTGGCAAGATTCGGATATGGTGCCAGATCGAATTTGAAATAAGGTTCCCATCCGATCATCACGAACAGGTAGGCATCGGCCACCGTAAAGGTTTCACCCGTCAAATACGATTGACAAGCTAGTTGCTGTTCGATGTAGGTCAGCCTGCGGCTGAGGTTTTGCCTGTGTATTTCTTTCGCAGCCTCTGGTATATGCGGATGGAACAATTGTCCGATGGTTTTATGCACGTCGGAACCCACGTAGCTCAACCATTCCATCACGCGGTAACGCGCCAAACTCCCGGCTTTCGGCAGCAGACCGGAGTCTGGCTTCAAGTCGCAGATATATTGCAGGATGACGCCAATTTCGGTCAACAGTTCGCCCGAGTCGAGCATGAGTGCGGGAACGGCATTTTTGGGGTTGACGCCAACGAACTGCGTTCCATCACTGATCAAGACATGTGGCTGGGTGTAAATATCGACATACGCGATCTCATGAGCAATACCAAGTTCAAGCAGCACAATGTGGGCCGCACCCGAGCAGGCTAGCGGTGAGGTATACAGAATCATCAATCTTCTCCGGTTTCATCGTTTAATGTTTGGATATAATAGATGCATGTTTCCCATTGGATTGTGCCGATACGATCACTTGCTATGCCAATCCGGTCAAAGTGGTACCTCACCCGAATGAATCATTTGGACTCATGGCAAGATTGCACATGAATAATGAAACTCGCATACAACGTATGGTCTGGTCAAGACAAGACGTCGGCTTGACTGCAGCGGTTTGTCAAAGGAACGATTTGCTCGTTCACACATTCGTCACCGATCATCCCGCCCTCATCTTGCTAAGACGTGGCAGAAAAACCATCAGGGTCGGTACCAAGAAGATCATCCTGTCACCTGGCGATGCGGTGGCAATCGCGCCGGGCACGACTTGCGATGTTCAAAACGAAACCGAAAGTGGTCAATTTGAATCTACCTGGATCGTCTGCGCAAACTCGATCCTGTCCAATGTGGAGAGGTTTTATCCTGATCACAGGAAGCTAAAAGACGTTGCTTCTCTGAAAAGCCTGGGCAGCGAATTCTCGCAATCATTTGAGCGTGCCTCACAAGCCATTGTCATCCCTGAACGCATTCCAGATATCGTTGCAGAACACCGGATGCAGGAACTGCTGGCTTGGCTAGCACATACGGGTCTGGTCTTCAATTCGCAGGCACCTTCCGATCTGCATAGGAAGGTGCGTCTGCTAATCGGAGCCGCACCGGAAAAAACTTGGACTTCAAAAGATCTGGCACAATCTCTCGCCATGAGCGAAGCGACGTTCAGGCGCCGGCTTGCGGATCAGGGTCAGTCTTTCAACAACATTCTGATCGATGTGCGCATGACAATGGCATTCACACTCTTGCAGGTGACAGACCGTCCAATTTCGGAAATCGCCTATCAAGTCGGCTACGAATCGGCCTCCCGCTTTTCGGTCCGATTCAAGAAACGCTTCGGCTTCTCGCCAATAGCCGTCAGGGGCGTTCCATCACAGCTTCAAACTCCATTGTGAGTGCTGCCAATAGAAATTCCAACCACCCTGAGAAGTTTCGAGCGAACGACACTAGCCAATCGCTGATCAGCCGCTAGCGGACCATGGCACTGTGAAGGCGCGCCATCATGGAAAGCGCATCATCGAGTGTATTGGGCGCAATAGCCGCTTCAAGCGTTGTCTCGACACCCATCATCGCAATATTGGCAGCTTTGGCACTGGCGTGCCCCTTCGCTGTCAACCTGGCCAATTGCCGACGGCCATGATGACTGTCTTGCCGACGTTCCACCAACCCCTGTGTCTCCAGCCGGGCCAACACACCTTGCATTGACTGTGGCGTGATGAAGGCCCGCTCCGCCAGATCGGCATTAGTCTGGTCCGGTCTAACGTTCAGCTCCGCGAGCACCGCATATTGCGCGGGACTCAGCGCCAAAGGTTTGAGTACTTCCTCCATACGCCGATGCAGCGCGTGCTGGGCAAGCTTGAGTCGGTAGCCCAAGAGTGGGGTCATATCCTGCGTTGACATATAAGGATCCTTACATTAAAGTATCAGCAGCCTTATATTACTACACGCATCTGGAAAGGGAATACTGATGTCCAGATTAATAGGCCCAGACTTCATCGGCATCCAGGCACAAGACTTGGCCGCTGCTCGCCATTTCTATGGTGACAAACTAGGTCTTGCCATCTTGCAAGAAACACCCGAA
>JAATFN010000103.1 GCA_015655165.1 Betaproteobacteria bacterium
CGGCAATGTTGGTGCAGGTGGTGTTTTATTCCAGCCTGGCACTGTTTCGAGATAATCACGTACAAACTGCTTGTCAAATGACGGTGGTGATATACCTACCGCATAACTATCCGCTGGCCAAAAGCGTGACGAATCTGCTGTGAGCACCTCATCCATCAGATACAAGACGCCATCGTCATCCAGTCCGAATTCGAACTTGGTATCCGCAATGATAATGCCACGTGTTGCGGCATAATCAGCGGCAGTCTGATATAACTTGATACTGACATCACGAATCTTGTTGGCCAATGCCACACCAATACGCTTTTCCATTTCGGCAAAGCTGATGTTCTCGTCATGCTGACCTAAATCCGCTTTTGCAGCCGGTGTAAAAATGGGTGCTTCCAGCTTTTGTGCCTGCTGCAAGCCCTTAGGCAATTCAATCCCGCAAATCGCACCGGTTGCCTGATAGTCTTTCCAGCCGGAACCGATAATGTAACCACGCACAACCGCTTCGACCAGAATCGGCTTCAACCGCTTGGCAACAACTGAACGACCACGTACCTGGTCTACTTCGTTGGGCGCCACTACAGATACCGGATCAATCCCTGTTAAATGATTCGGCACAATCGATCCCAGTTTTTCAAACCAGAAATCAGACATCTGATTCAATACCTTACCCTTGCCAGGAATCGGTTCATTCATGATGACATCAAATGCAGACAAACGATCCGTTGTCACAATCAACAACTTGTCGTCACCGACAGCATAGTTGTCACGCACTTTGCCATTACCCAATAACGGGAGGGAAGTAATAGAAGTTTTATACAAACTGGTCATAATAAAATGGTATTCCTGTTAAACCGAAATCAGGACCATCGCCGGTCCTGATTCATTGCTTGTTTCAACAGCACATTACTGCACGATTTGTGACAATTCGCCTTTTTTGTATTTCTCGGCAATCTTTTCCAGCGACACTGGCTTAATCTTGGCAGCTTGACCTTCACAGCCGAACGCCAGGAAACGTGCCTTACACAAAAGCTTCGCAGCCTCACGTGCAGGTTTTAAATAGTCACGCGGATCAAACTTCGATGGGTTCTCGAACAAATAACGACGAATCGCACCAGTCATTGCCAAACGGATATCCGTATCGATATTGACCTTACGCACGCCATGCTTGATACCTTCCTGGATTTCTTCTACAGGCACGCCATATGTTTCTTTCATGTCGCCACCAAACTGGCGGATTTCAGCCAGCAACTCTTGTGGCACAGAAGAAGAACCGTGCATCACCAAATGTGTATTTGGAATCCGTGCATGGATTTCCTTGATACGGTCAATGGCTAAAATATCGCCCGTCGGTTTACGAGAGAATTTGTATGCACCATGTGATGTGCCAATAGCAATAGCCAACGCGTCACATTGAGTTTGCTTGACGAAGTCAGCTGCTTGCTGAACATCGGTCAACAACTGTTCGCGTGTCATCTTGCCGTCTGCACCGTGTCCGTCTTCCTTGTCGCCCATCATGGTTTCCAAAGAGCCAAGCACACCCAGCTCTGCTTCAACAGTCACACCGATCGAATGCGAGAACTCGACTACTTTACGGGAAACCTCGATATTGTATTCATAGCTGGCAACAGATTTACCGTCTTCCATCAACGAACCATCCATCATGACCGAGGTAAAACCCGATTTGATTGCAGCCATACACACAGCAGGCGACTGACCATGGTCCTGATGCATGACAACAGGGATATGCGGATACGCTTCGACCGCAGCAGAAATCAGATGACGTAAAAAAGCCTCGCCCGCATATTTACGGGCACCGGCTGACGCCTGCATGATAACAGGTGAACCAACCTCATCGGCTGCCTGCATAATGGCAGTTACCTGCTCCAGATTATTCACATTAAATGCCGGTAGACCATAGCCGTTTTCAGCAGCATGATCCAACAGTTGACGCATAGACACGAGAGCCATCTTAGTCTCCAAACAATAAAAATCTACCGAACTCCAATCAACCAGCAGCGATTTTCACGCCAGCATAAATTGATCAGTATTCACCAACCTTCAGGATCTTCAACGCATTTGTGCCGCCAACCTGACCAAGTGGTTCACCCCATGTCACAACAATCAGGTCACCTTTTTGCACAACACCCTGCCTTAACAATAAATCCTGAACGCCTTTTAATACCACTTCCAAATCTGTCGATTGTGCCAGTTCGAATGTATGCACATTACGGTACAACGCTGCTTTCTGTCGGGTCGCCACATTCGGCGTAATCGCAAAAATCGGCACTTCCGTATTGTGACGGCTCATCCACAATGCCGTCGAACCGGATTCGGTTAATGCGGCAATTGCCTTGACACCCAGATGATGCGCAGTAAACAACGCACCATACGCAATCGACTGGTCAATACGCGTGAACTTCACATTCAGAAAGTCCACATCATGCAAACTGCTTTCAGAGTTTTCCGCCTCGATACAGATCGCCGACATCGCCTCGACTGTTTCTACCGGATACTTGCCTGCTGCCGTCTCGGCCGATGTCATCACGGCATCGGTACCATCCAGCACCGCATTGGCCACATCAGACACTTCTGCACGTGTTGGCACTGCATTGACAATCATCGACTCCATCATCTGGGTCGCGGTAATGGCCAGTTTGTTCGACGCTCTGGCCATCTTGATCATACGTTTTTGCAAGCCCGGCACTGTAGCATTGCCTACTTCGACTGCCAAATCACCTCGTGCGACCATAATGCCATCTGATGCATCCAGAATTTCCTGCAACAATGGAATCGCTTCCGCACGCTCTATTTTTGCAATCATCATTGGCTGGTGGCCATCATACAGCTCACCCGCCACATTGGCCAACTGCCGCGCCATGACCATATCTGTTGCGTTTTTCGGGAAAGACACCGCGACATAATCAGCCTTAAAGCTCATTGCCGACTTGATGTCATCCATATCTTTCGCCGTCAATGCAGGCGCCGACAAACCACCACCTTGACGGTTAATTCCTTTATTATTGGATAGTTCACCACCGATCTTTACAACCGTATGGATTTCACTACCCTGAACACGCTCTACCTGCAAAACAATCAAACCGTCATTTAACAGAAGGATATCGTTACCTTTCAGGTCACGTGGTAACGCTTTGTAATCAAGACCGACACGTTCCTGATTGCCCAACTCACAATCGGCATCCAGAATGAATTTATCGCCGTTTTTTAACGTGACCTTACTGTTCTCGAATTTACCAATGCGGATTTTAGGGCCCTGCAAGTCAGCCATAATTGCAACTTCGCGACCGCATGCATCAGCAACTTCACGCACCAATATGGCACGATCGATATGATCTTGCGCCTTACCATGCGAAAAATTCAACCGCACCACATCGACGCCTGCCCGGATCATGCGTGTCAGTGTCTCACGATCACTCGACGCAGGTCCAATAGTGGCGACAATTTTAGTGGCTCTCAGCATGCAACATATCTCCTGGCAACAACCCAGTAAACTTTATTGTTAACCAGCACGTTGTATTAGTATTTCTACAGCCGGCAAGGTCTTGCCTTCGAGAAATTCGAGGAAGGCACCACCACCTGTGGAGATGTAATCCACCTTATCGGTAATACCGTATTTTGCGATGGCAGCCAATGTATCACCACCACCTGCAATTGAAAAAGCCTTTGAAGCGGCAATCGCTTTTGCCAATGTTTTAGTACCTTCGCCGAACTGGTCAAATTCAAATACACCGACCGGACCATTCCATACAATAGTACCTGCGCCGGCCAACTCTGTCGCCAGAATCTGCGCGGTATTAGGCCCGATATCGAAAATCATGTCGTCTTCTGCCACATCCCCGGCATCTTTGATGACCGCTACTGCTTTTGGTGAGAATTCTTTACCGCAAACAACATCCACAGGAATCGGTACAGATGCACCACGTTTGGCCATGATATCGATAATTTCTTTCGCTTCAGTCACCAGATCCGGTTCTGCCAACGACTTACCAATTTGCAGACCTGACGCCAA
>JAATFN010000155.1 GCA_015655165.1 Betaproteobacteria bacterium
ATGCACCCGGCAACACTCCCCTGCCAGGCCAGTATCTGGTCGAACAGCTTGGAACCGGTCAATTTACCGGGACAGGACCGATGTGGGGAGGCAGTGCGATTAACTTGGGACCGATGGCATTACTACGGTGTGGCAAAGTACGGATCATTGTCGCTTCCAGAAAAATGCAGGCATCCGATCAATCCATCTTTAGCCATCTTGGTATTAACCCCGCGTCATGCAGTATCATCGCCTTAAAAAGCTCGGTACACTTTCGTGCCGACTTTGACCGCATCGCAACCGCTACGTTAATTGTTGCCAGCCCGGGAGCCGTCACAGCCCGGCTGACCGATCTGGTGTTTTCCAATCTACGCCCAGGCATGCAAATCACTTGACCCCACGCCATTTTTGACTGAATATAAGCAATACAGTACACCTAGACTACCCCATCAAGTGCGACATCATGGCTAACCTAGGTGATACAGTTCAATCAAAAACTGTGACGAAGACCGACACTGAATTCACGATCATAAGCACGTGCACCATTGGCAAACTGTGCCAGAGTCGGCGCTTCAGGTGCATGTGCTGTCGTATAACGTGCATCGCCCTTGTTGCTGATCTTGGTAAAGACACCATACAAGGTAGTTCGTTTTGACAACGAATACGCATAGAACAGTTGAATCTGATTTGCGTCAGCCGACCCGATCTTGTCGTTTTTCCGGATATAGGTTGCAGCTAGTGTATTTTTACCAATAGGAACGCGTACACCAATTAATGCATCGGTAGTATCCAATGCACTATAGATCCCATTTGTGACAAGCCCCTTATTGATGCCATAACCCAGAAAACCTGTTGCCATACCAAAGTTATAACTTGCAGCCAACAATGTGTTTTTTGCAGCACCTGACCCAGTTGTTGCCTTGAGATTGTTGTAACCAAGTTTGGCTGCAAATGGCCCTCCAGAATAGCCAAGATATCCGCCAACTGCACGCCCCGCAGAAGTATCACCGGCAACTTCACCAAAACCGTATGCGAGTTTGGCAAAAAAACCACCGAATTTTGGTGTCAGGTACATGATGGAATTGTTCATACGAAAGCCTGCCGTTGCCATCAAATTACTGGAGTCTGCAGTAGGATCGAAATCGTCCCGTGTGTTGTACAACGGATGAAATTGACGCCCCAGTGTCACAGTACCAAAACTTCCGCGTAATCCAACATAGGATTCCCGGAATGCACCACTCAATGTTTGCGCACCATCATCTCCAGTAAAGCCCTTGTCCAGAACAAACAGTGCAGCCATGTCATCTCCCAGATCTTCAACACCACGAAATGCAATGCGGCTTGGTGTCTTGCTGTCTTGATCCATTTTAATAACATTGCCTGCTTTGTAGTCCGAGTTACCCGCACTGGCACCGCCAACGTTGGCAATACCCAGACCGATGACACCAGAAATTGTTACCGAAGATTGCGCCGATGCTGCTGCAGCACATGTACTCAACATAAAAAATGCCAATGACCTTTTCATAACTACTCCCCTTCGTTAATAAAGTATGCGTTCAATTGCTCTTTCCTGGAATTTTTGCTTACTAATTAGTGTGTCGTATACTCCTTTGCAATGCGCAGATTAGGCCAATTACGTCATACATCGTCGATGCATCTTGGTTATTTTTGGCCAAAAAAAACCCGCAACGTCTGGTGAGAGACATTGTCAAATGCAGCTTATTGCTGCTTACATAGAAGTTGGTTATCGGTTTATGGGGACATGGCAATCATCCGGCTAAGCTCACGCAGATTGACAGTTTTATCTGCAAGTAAAACCGGATCGACAGGTTGGCCTTGCATGATTAGCTGCATGCCAATCCGCATATCACGACCATTATTGACAGTTGTGATGGCCACCGGTTTGCCGGCAAGAAGATGAAATACGGTAAAGCTCTTGTCATCAATGGTACCGCGCCAAACTAACTGATCCCATGCCGCTGGGGCTCCGGCGATCTGAAGATTGACATCATATTGGTCGCTCCATGCCCATGGTATTTCGCTATAAGGTGTAATAATGCCAGCACGATTTTTAGCAGCAGCAATTGCCTGATTCTGCGCATTTTGCCATGATTCTAAGCGTACATATCGTTGTAACAAGGGGTTGTAATGTGATGTAACATCACCGGCAGCACTGATTGCCGGATCGCTGGTGACACCATACTGGTCAACGACTATGCCATTATCCACGACAAGCCCTGCCGCACTGGCCAGTTCGACATTGGGTTGTGCACCGATACCCACGCAAACAAGATCGGCGACAAATGTTTCGCCATTTGCAGCCTGCACATGTAATGTGTTATCGACCTGTTCAATACCCATGATCGCAATATCATTTCTGATGTTAACGCCATGAGCTCGATGCAGATCAGCCAGATAATGGGCAATATGTGGTGGGATTACACGCCCGAGTACATGTGTACCAAATTCCAGTACCGTAACATCGACGCCAAGCCGGCACACACTAGCGGCAACTTCCAGACCGATAAATCCGGCACCGATAATCACCATCTTCGCACCACGCTTAAGTCGGTTTTTCAGCGCCAGCATATCGGCGATATCGCGTAAATAAAAAATGCCAGATAATTCTGAACCTGGCACGATCAAACGGCGTGGCCGAGCTCCAGTGGTCATTAACATTGCGTCATAGGGTACCGAGGTACCATCGGACAATGCAACACGTTGGGCAATACGATCAATGGCGTTGACACCAACATTCAACTGCAATGAAATATCGACTGAATCGTACCAACTCTTCGCCTTTAGATATGTCTCATCGAATGTGATTGAGCCATCAAGCAACGCTTTCGACAATGGAGGACGCTCATAGGGAGGATAACTTTCATTGCCAAGCAATGTAATACGTCCAAGATGGCCGATTGCACGCAAGGTTTCTGCTGCCTTTCCACCTGCATGACCGGCGCCAACGATAACAATATGATCACGATTATCCTGCTTCATGTCGTACCTTGTACAGGTTCGTTAGGATCAATGCAGATATCCCCATCAACCAAATGTACTTCCCAAGTTTTGATCGGTATCGTGCAAGGCGATGCTGTCGGACAGCCGTTACGAATATCAAAGCGGCCACGATGAAATGGACACTCTACTTCGTAGCCTTCTATATAACCTTCCGACAAAGAGCCTGGTCCATGTGAACATGCATCTTCCGTGGCGTAATATGCATTATCAAGCTGGAAGACAGCATAGACGGCATGGTCGGTTTCGCAGCGCATTGGACAATCGTTGGAAACATCGGTGACACTACACAAGCGCATGAATTTTTGGTCAATAGTCATTTGCGGTCCTTCATCGCATAGGCAAATCGTTGAGTACATAAGACAGTTATCAAGATTGATCCTTCTTGTTTTGAGCTACTACGGATACAGCATGTCCGCTCAATTCATGTCCTGCATCACGCTTCAAACGTAGATATGGCTGTACGGAAATGAATGCGAGCACAGCGAAGGCTAAAAAAACCAATTGAAAATCAACCGGTTTCGCCACATTCATGCCGGTAGATAAATGCAACAAAATAGCGGACATGGATACACCTGCGCCAATGGCAAAACGATCTGCAGTACTGGAAAAACTGGTGGCACTACTCATCTTCACAGACGGAATATCCGCATAGCACACAGTATTGATACTCGTAAACTGCAGTGAACGGAAAAGACCACCACAAAATAACAATGTCGAAATCAAAAGGAATGGTGTCGATGGTGTAAAAAATGCATAAGACAGTACTGATAGGCCATAGAGAATGCCATTTCCGATCAGTACATTACGAAAGCCCCAACGGCGTAAGATTGGTGGTCCAATGGCTTTCATCATGAATGCACCCGTTGCAAGAAACAACGTGAGCAAACCAGATGTAAAGGCACTGACGCCAAAACCAATCTGAAGCTGTAATGGCAAAAGAAAACTGGCAGCACCAACAGACATGCGAAACGTAAAACCACCGATCATGACCAAATTGAAGGTTGGCACTTTTAATAAAGATAAATCTACCATGGGTGCCGGATGGCGTCGTGCATGCCAGATTGCAACCACAGTCACAATCACACCGATACATAAAAACGTCAGGATCACAGCACCTTCAGTTTTTGGCCGCACAACCAGTTCAAGTGCATACATCAACGAACCAATGGCAGCACCAGTCAATAAAAAACCAATCCAGTCAAGCGGTGGTGTATCCAGCTGCTTGAAATTTTTTATAAAAAACTGTACCAGCACGAATCCGATGATGCCGATCGGGATATTCATGAAGAAAATCCACTGCCACGAAAAATATGTTGTGATAAAACCGCCGACTGGTGGCCCAAGAATTTGCCCGAGTACAGAAGGGATCGTCACAAATGCCATGGCTTTTACAAAGTTCTTTTTTTCAACACTGCGTAACACGATTAATCTACCGACAGGAACCATCATTGCACCGGCAATCCCTTGGAAAATACGTGCTAATGTAAATTGCGTTAGAGTCAGAGACAGGCCACAACAAATCGATGATATGGTAAAGAGTGCGATCGCCGTACCAAATACATTACGTGCTCCAAAGCGATCGGCTAGCCAGCCTGAAATCGGAATAAAAATCGCCACAGCCAAAATATAAGCTGTAATTGCGACACTCAGCTCTACCGGGGTTGATTGAAAAGATACGGCCATTGAAGGTAATGCAGTCGTCACAACCGTTGAGTCGAAATTCTCAATAAAAAAAGCAAATGCAACCACCATCGGTACGATCATGGTCTTTACATACTCTAAAAACGGTTGACGTGTTGAATTAGTCATGAGATGAGACAAGCTGTAGTTTGGTCGCTGCATTCTGTTGCGACTTCAGTACCGGATCAGCCGCAAGTAGCGCTTTCGTATATGCATGCTGTGGATTGGTAAATACCTCTTCAGTACGTCCTTGTTCAACGATTTTTCCGCGATACATCACCAGCACACGATCGGCAAAATCTCCAACGACAGGCAAGTTGTGTGCAATAAACAGATATGACAAACCATAATCATTTTTTAATTGTTTTAACAATGCGATAACCTGTGCTTGAACCGAAACATCGAGCGAAGAAACAGCTTCATCACAAACGATGATGTCCGGTTTTAAGGCAAGTGCACGGGCAATCGCGATACGTTGTCTCTGACCACCAGAAAATTGATGTGGATTACGCCTGGCATCACTGGCGGAAAGTCCTACCTGTTCCAGTAGTTCCCCTACACGTGTAGACCATTGTTTACGTGGTAATACATCACGATGGATTGCCCATGACTCAGAAATGATCTGCTCGATCGTCATACGTGGATTTAGTGATGCAGACGGATCCTGAAACACCATCTGCATGTGCCGTCTAATTTTGAAGAACTGCTGATGTGGCATCAAGGTGATGTTATGTCCATCGTAGTACACTTGACCGCTTGTTGGGCGTTCAAGTCCCAGTAATGTACGTGCCAAAGTAGATTTTCCGGAACCTGACTCCCCTACTATGCCAATTGTTTCGCCACGACCGAGTTCGAAGGACACATTATCAAGTGCTGGTTCACCGACTTCAGCCTTCTTCCGGAAAAAAGTAACCGGTGGGTTGTAATGCTTGACAAGATCTTCCACCACCAGTAGGCGACGTTCCAGTCGACCTGCCGTATATGTAGGATAACTGGCGCCACCAGGAATTGCTGCTAATAACTTATGTGTATAGGAATGTGTTGGTGCATTAAAAATCTGATCGACAGTCCCAGTTTCCACTATCTGACCAGCCGTCATCACAGCAATACGATCAGCAATCTCGGCAACGACACCGAGGTCGTGCGTAATCATCAACAAACCCATTCCTGTTTCTTTTTGCAGGTCTTTTAATAAATCCAATATTTGGGCTTGGACAGTGACATCTAATGCAGTAGTTGGTTCATCGGCAATTAACAGCTTCGGACGTAAGGCAATGGCCATCGCAATCATAATTCTCTGGCGTTGTCCTCCAGAGAACTGGTGTGGATACTGCGAGAAGCGCTTAGCCACATCACGCAAGCCAACACGTTCCATTAATTCCATCGCCTTTCGTCTGGATGCTGCTTCATCGACACCATGCGAACGAAAAGTTTCAGAAATCTGCCAACCGACGGTATAGACCGGATTCAATGCCGCCAATGTATCTTGAAACACCATGCTGATTTGACTGCCGTTAAGTTGACGGCGACGTTCTTCAGAAATAGTTAATAAATCTTCACCCTGATATAGAATACGACCAGAACGAATCACACCTGGTGGCATATCGATTAATCCCATCACAGCTGATGTACTGACGCTTTTACCGGATCCACTCTCACCAATAATGGCCAAGGTTTCACCTTCATCGATATACCAGCTCACACCGCGTACTGCATTGACGGTACCGTGTCTGGTATGGAAATCCACATTCAGATTCTTGACTTCAAGAAGATGATGTACACCTTTACCTCTTGCAGAAACAATGTTGGTATCCATATCAGCGGCAACATGTGTATTTTTATAGTCAAACATTCTTGCTCTCCTTGGCGTCAAGCCGCCAGCGCTGAACAGGATCCATGACAATACGAAGCCAGTTCGCCAACAAATTTAATGCAGTGGCAGTCAGTGTAATTGCAAGGCCTGGCCAAAATGCAAGCCACCAGGCGGTACCGAGATAGTTCTGCCCTTGCGACACCATCAACCCCCATGAAAATTGTGGCGGCTGAATTCCGAGACCAAGAAAACTCAGTGTCGACTCGGATAACATAACAACAGCGAATTCCAGTGTCGCAATCGTCACCAGTGTTGGCATCGCCATCGGCAAGATATGGCATAACACAATCCGAAGTGATGAAGCCCCCATCACACGTGCTGCTGTAACAAACATGCGTTCGCGGATTTCTAACACTTGTGCCCGCGTAGTTCGGATATAAATCGGAATACGTGTGACTGCAAGGACAATCACAACATTACCGACAGCAGGCTCAAGCGTATAGAGAACAATCAGTGCCAGCAGCAATGATGGAAAACTCATTAAGACGTCGGCCAGACGCATAATCACGTTACCGATCCAACCATCCTTATATCCAGCAATTAAACCGAGTACGACACCAATTAAAAATGAGAAGAATACTGCGGCAGCCGCAACTGCCATCGTATTCTGTGCACCTACTACAACCCGTGCAAGCAAGGAACGACCAAGTGCATCAGCACCTAAGACAAATACCCAGCCTTTGCCGATAGACAATGGTGGTGCATTGCGCGCACCGAGATTGATGCTATTTGCAGCATCGCCGAAAAGTTCTTGCCCAAAGAATACACAGAACATCACCAGCAAAAGAAAAAGTACCGCAACCAATGCAAGTTTATCGCGCCAGAGCATCATAAATGCCTGGCACAATGAAGAGGATTCACGTGATACGCGCGAAAGCGGTGGAGACATTATTTGTTCCATTTCAGTTTACCCGGATTCTTGGATCGAGAGCGACATACACCAAATCGATCAAAAAGTTCATGATGAAAATTGCCAGTGCAACAACGATGACAGCAGCTTGTACAACGACGAATTCACGGTTGGAAATAGCATCGATCATCAGTTTCCCAATACCAGGGAAACCAAAAATCATTTCAACGATAACTGCACCATTAATCATGCCTGCAGCCTGATCTCCGGCAACAGTCATTACCGGAAGTAACGCATTACGTAAAGCATGAACAAAGATAATCACGCGTTTACGTACACCTTTTGCGCGTGCGGTTTTTACATAAGCTGACGACAGTGCATCGATCATTGCGCTACGTACGACCTGCGCTACAATGCCGCATGGTCGTACTACCAAAATAAACACTGGCAAGATCCAGTGAACCAAACTGCCAGTACCAGATGTCGGTAACCAACGCAAACCGACAGAAAAAATCATGATGCTGACAATTGCAAGCCAGAAATTCGGAATACTTGCGCTGGCTAATGCAATCAAGCTGACAATACGATCGAACACACCATTAGGGTGACGTGCAGCTAACGAGCCAGCGACGATTGATATTGCCAGTACAAATACCATTGCTACAGAAGACAAAATGAGTGTTGTCGGAAAAGCTTCCATAACGATCGTGAGCGCTGGTCTTTGCTGACGTAATGATTCGCCAAAGTTAAGATGCGCCAAATCGACAATGAAACGTTCGAACTGCACCATGATCGAATCGTTGAAACCGTGCATTTGTGAAAATGCTTCACGCATTTCCGGAGGGGTATCGACTGGCAAATACAAATCGACAGGGTTGCCGGTCAGCCGAGAGACAAAAAAGACCAACACGATTAGACCGAACATCGAAATACAACTATAAAGTATTCGATGCACTAGATACTTATTCACGACAACCTCCGTTGGACAATGACTGACAGAGACACACGATACAAATTTCTCTGTTTTTACTTTTTTCTGTTGAAATCTTTACATGACTAAACGATTAATCCCTCTGTCAATTGCCGCATACGTTTTAAAGAGTAGACGCATGCGACATCAACCGTATTGCAGCAATATCCAAACCAAGACCATTACTTGCTGAATGTGATGCTACTCAGTTCAAGCTTGCCACCAGTCGTGAAGTTGGGACGATAGCTAATGCGTGGGCTAACACGAATCTGGTCGCTCATGTGAAACAACATGACATCGGGAATGATCTGCTGCTGTATGATTTTGTTAGCTTCCTGGAACAACTGCACACGTTTGGGACCAGTCGATTTACTCGCCTCATCAATGAGCTGATCAACTCTCGGATCAGAAACATTCGATAATTGGCCATTCGAGTGGTAGTACACGAACATCGTGAAGACTGCATCGCCGCTAGAGTTATCATGCTGTTCGTGGAACAATGTTGGTGGACGATTGTCTGCATACGGCTTACGGCGCATGGCTCCGAACTGCACCTTTTCGATCATTTTCAGGTTGACATTCAGACCAACTGCTTTCCACATTTGAACCATACTCTCCAACATCTCGGCAGAATTCGCATGCTGGTGGCCGCCACCGTAGAGAATAATTTCTTTGTCAACTGGCACCCCAGCAGCACGTGCCTCAGCTATCAGCGCCTTAGCAGCCTTCGGATCGTAAGGCCAGACTTTCAGTGTCGGGTTATAACCGGCGATGTTAGGCAGAATATATTGCGAGGCAGGAACAACCGAAGGGCTGAGTATCGAACCAATAAATGCCTGACGATCAATAGCCATGTTCAATGCCTTCCTGACACGGACATCGTCTAATGGCGGTGCCATGCTCAACATGCGAAGGCGTACAGTTTCCGAATTCAGGTAAGCAAAATCTGTCTTCGGATTGTTAGCATCTTGTAGAGCGATAGCAGTACCGATATCGGCTTCACCGACAGCCACCATTTGCGCTCGCAATGCGGGTTCTGAACGCCAAACATAGGTTGCACGCTCTACTTCAGGTTTTTTACCCCAGTAACCATCGAAACGTTTGACTACCAGTTCTTGTGACGGATCCCATTTGGCCAATTGATAAGGACCAGTACCCGCTGGCTGCCGGCTTAAGTGCTGTGCATCCATCTTTGGCGAGGTCATGCCTATCTGTGCCAAATAGGCAGGCATCAACGGTAATGGTTGATCGGCAATAATGTCGATCGTATTAGCATTGATGATCTTGGTAGTCAGCTTATTCTTGCCAAACAGACGGATACGATCCCGACAGCCAAGTTGCGCGCTAAATAAACGATCAATTGCAATCGCAACTGCCTGTGCATTGAAATCCGATCCATCATGGAACTTGACGCCCTTACGTAAGGTAATACGCCAGGTTGTCGCTGCCTCATCCATTGGTTTCCACGCTGTGGCTAACAATGGCAATGCAGTGCTGTCTTTGGGATCAAGTTGTGTCAGTGATTCAACAATGTTCTGACGCAGAACAATACCGGTATCACTGGTGGTCATCATGTTGCATGGCTCAACCGTATCAAGCACGGTAGCGAGCACGATTTTGATATCTTTGGGGCCTTGTTGCGCCTGTGCCGCGAACGACAAAACTAGCGCAACAACAAGCAGGCCCAACTTGCCGAATAGGTACTGTTTCATATCAAATCCCTTTGCTGTCTATACACATTGAAACGGCAAAACTCTCTCTTTTGCATTCAAATTTTGTCTACTCCGGCCTGCCTAGTTGAGTCTTTCAGATTCAGACTTCTTCGTGCGTTGCCTTCTCGATGTAGTCAATAAATTGATACATCGATCATTGTTACAACCCTAACGACTACAATCACTACAACGACAAAACACACTTTTCATATCGTGAGATATCAAGCCGATACCCCACGACCATCACACTGCGACATGCGGTTCACCTTCACGTACCTTCACCGAATCAAGTGTTTTCTCTTTGAAGCTTTCTTTTACCGGAAGCAAGAAAGATGCCGATCTGACGCGCTGGTCGACGACTTGCAATCCTGGTACTGGTTTACCTGCAGCCAGATCCTTAGCTGCTTTCAGTAATTTGCGGCGTGCCAGAATAATTGGATTGTCTGTCGAGACAAGATTTTCCTGTACACGATCAACAATGGGCCCCATACTTTCCTGCAGCGACGCATCCTGAATCGCAAGTCCCTTGACACCACTGTAATAGCGACCGATTTTTTGTGCGGCACGATCCATCATATAGTCGTTGCTACGATTAGCAGTCGGGATGGTCGTACCAGGGATTAAATCGACATGCACTCCTTTGCCGTTAATCATTGCATCACGTTCTGCATCCGACAATGGACGACTTGGATGGAAGGTAATGGACCATGCCATGCAATTGTCATCATCCATCGGCACCCAGACGTGGCCGTTTAATGCATTACCACTGTATGGTGGAATTAATGTGTACCACGGCATGATCCATGGTGTGATACGCCAGTAATTTTGTCCTGGTTCAGCATCACGCCGTGCACCAATAATGAGCCCGCCTGGTACATCCAGCATGTCAAATGTGGTGTTTTTGGAGCGCGCATATTTTGCACCCTGCGTATTGCGATGCAATGGATCAGTATCGAGTTCACCACTATGCAAGAATGAGACATGGCTCGAATAGATGCCGCCTTCCAATGCCTGTAAATAATTGTTTTCTTGGGAACGGCGCGATATGAAACGATGTGAATCCGGTAGATCTACCCATTCAAATGCCGGTTCAGCCGGTTTTAGTTCCAGTGGCCCCATATAGGTCCATATCACGCCACCCAGATCAATACATGGATACGATTTCAATTTTATTTTGTTACAAAAGCCATTCTCTTTAGGTTCTGATGGTACTTCTACGCATTGCCCATTGACGTCGTATTTCCAACCATGATAAGGACAGCGAATGCCGTTTTCTTCATTGCGACCAAACCACAAAGAAACACGACGGTGTGCACAAAATTCATCCATCAGGCCAATGCGACCTGAAGTATCACGAAATGCAAGCAGTTTTTCCGACAGTAGTGATACACGCACAGGTGGACCATCTGGCTCCGACAATTCGGAACTCATCATCACGGGAATCCAATAACGACGGAATAAATTACCCATCGCAGTATTGGGCCCAGTACTCGTTAAAATTTGATTTTCTGTTTCGGTAACCATAAATTGTTATCTCCAGTTATCCAGTTATTCGATGAAGATGGTGCCGTTTCTCCATTTATATTGACGGCACCATGCGCAATATTGATTCATGCAATTGTTTGTTATGTATGCAATTAGGCAATCAGTCGGCTTGTTGTGGTTTGTCAATCACGCTACCGTCACCAAACGCAAGTAATGCCGTCAATTCACGTACACTGGTTGCTTTCTCGATTGAGCGCAATTTGGCTGCCAACTTTGCTGTTTGTTCGGCACCAAACAAAGGTGCAACGTTTTCATGCAGTTTTGCATCGAGATCAGCATCGGAGAATGGATTTTTGGGATGGCCCGGGAAAGGCAACGCTGCACCATGCACAACAGTACCGTCGACCAACTCAATTTCAACACGTGACAAGTAACCGGCTGCAGCACGCGCATGCTTGCCACCGGCAATCGTGCCAAGCTCTGGTGCCGGCACAACAGTGACTTTCGATTTCAGGAAATGCTGGCGTTCTGCATCAAGGACCACTTCAGGACTAAAGCTATCGACCTTGATGTATCCGTCGATGACTGCTGCTGCAACGATATAGGGTAGAGAGTGATCGGCCGTCTCGCGTGAAATCGGATTCCAAGGGTCTTGACGAATTGCGACGAGATGGTCGTATGCACCTTCTTCGGCAAACACACGTACATTTTTGATCTGGGCAATATCAGATACCTTGGCGCGTGCATCTAGCGCAGCTTGAATTGCACTTTGTGCGACCGAACCAACCGGCCAGCGTTTCATGAAAGTTTGGGTGATACGACCAAGTGGCAATGATGGTTCCATCCGGTCACGCAGTGTCGGTAGTGGATCATGTTTATTAGCGAGCTTTTTAATAAAGCCATGCTTGCCAACAAAAGGACGCACTGCCCCTTCGACACCTACTGATGCCAATAGACATGCCTGCAATGCATTACGAACTGCATCACTGCCATTAAAACGCTTCCACATTGTCAGGTCCCCGCGTTTATTCAGGTCACCGGATTCAATTTCATCGGTTGCCATGTGCGGCACAACAGTCATTGCCAAAGCTTCACGTACCTGACCTACATCAAGATCAAACAGTTTGGCTATTGCACAAGTGGCACCAATTGCAGTCAGATTGGTGTAATCCCATTCACCAGGAGCCGTAGAGAATGCATCGAAAGCAGCGGCAACAACCTCATAGCCAACAGCGATAGCGACCATTAATTGTTCACCCGACACATTCAACCATTCAGCCGCAGCGATAACACCACCAACCATGTCACTTGGATGGCCACTATTGCGCTCACCTACAAAAAAATCGTTGTAATCAAGACAACGTAGCAATACGCCGTTCGTTAATGCTGCCAATTCCGGAGCAACACGTTTTTGTGTTCCCCAGATAACACAACCTTCCCCCTCAATAGAAAAACGATATGCGTGGCGCCGTGCGGCTTGTGCGGCCGGGGTTTGCAAAGCGACGATAGAAACTGCGATAGAGTCGATCAGTGCACTTTTTACTGAACGTGCCGTAGCATCGCTCAAATTGCTGGAAACATTCACCACATAGTTGGCGATCAATTCCGCGACTTCATCACGATACTCATCCTGAATGATGGAAGTAGTCATTACATATTACCTTTCTGCTGAACATGAGGAATCGCTGCAAAAACATCAGACATGCGCAATTGCGCAGAAATATTTTTTAATGCAACGGTATGGGAGAAATTAGCGATACTTGAGGAGGACAGAGGTGCCAAGAAACACATTGTGGATCCCGACCTGTTGTGCGTGTCTGCCTGTAAAACAGGTATGAGTCCTATAACAGAATGGACTACACATCGTTGTCGATTTGAAAGCGCTGTGTTCATGAGTTCTCCTGGGTATCGGAACTGCCTGGGATCGGAAAAAACGGGGTGTTGCAGTACTGCAAGTGCGTGAAACAGATAATCGTCCGACACGAAGTTAGCGTCCAATATATAATTGAACACATATTTATTCTTTTTTGGTATAAGTTATGGATCTACGTGATTTCCGTTATTTCGTTGCAGTTGCCGAAGAACTTCACTTTAGCCGTGCGGCACAACGCCTTAATATCAGTCAACCACCACTGAGTAAACACATTCAGGATATGGAAGAAAAACTAGGTGCAGTGCTGCTTAGCCGTACCAAACGGCGAGTGGAATTGACCGATGCCGGGCGGATCTTTCTGGTTGAAGCACGTGCAGCACTAGCACAGGCCAAGCATGCGATAGAAACTGTACAGCGTGTCGGACGTGGCGAATTAGGCAATCTGAGGATTGGTTTTACAGTCACAGCAGCCTACACACCGTTCTTCCCGCGTGCAGTGCGTGCGTATCGTTCGGCGTCACCAGGTGTAAACCTGAAAATCAAATACATGACGTCTGAATTGATACTCGAATCATTACTTAGCGGTGAACTCGATATCGGCCTACTTCGGCCATCCTCATCTCTGAAAATGCCGCGTGAAATTAAAGCGATCACTGTGATGAAGGATATGTTGACTCTGGCATTAGATCGAGACAATCCATTAGCAAAATTACCAGAACCTATTCCGATTAGATTACTCGCTAGAGAGTCTTTTATTTTACGACCCAAAGGTTTGGGATCCAGCTTTTATGAACAAGTGTATGATCTCTGCACACTTGCAGGTTTCACGCCAAAAGTAGCGCAAGAAGCGCATGAAGCACCGACGGTTCTCGGCTTGGTAGCAGCAGGGCTTGGAATCACAATTTTACCTGCATCACTCAAAGCAATTAATGTCGACGAGGTTGTGTGGAGATCTCTTACCGTGAAAGACGGCACATTGGAAAGCGCAGTACTACTCGTATTTAACGCCAACGTAGCAGAAAGCCTGCAGCGATCACAGTTCATTAAACTGGTGCAAAGCCATATTTAGCATCACAAAGGTACGTTTAACGTGATGCATGCCCTGTGCAAACACAATGACGTCCTCTGTGACGTGGTTCGGATGCATCTGGATGATGCGCTACCGGATGATCAAGCCTGACAGAAGGATTAACAGGCTATATCGTTTTTAAATGATTTTTTTTGGTGATCAATCAAGTCTGATCTTCGGACGTAACCAGTCATTGATTTTATCAACCAACCAAAAGAGACTACCCCGCCAGAACCCGTGAATATGCGCCTGATGTGACCGGTATAGCATGACATGACTTAACTGTGCCAGTTTGCCTTGAATGAAACCGCCTTTAAACAGTCCGAACTGTCCTAACGAACCAAACGCGCCATAACTGCCCAAGGACACTAGCGCTCCCATATCGCGTGGCACAAACTTTGGCAGAGGCGTATCCTTCTCCAACCAGGCCGGTAAATATTTGGTCAGATGCTGTGCTTGTTGATGGGCAATTTGTGCAGTTGGTGGCAAGGGATGCGTTGTGCCCGGCACCGTCAGACTGGCACAATCACCAACCGCAAAAATATGCGGGTCACCCGTCGTCTGCAAAGTTTCTGTAACGACCAATTGGTTGCTGCGGCTACTTTCCAGACCACCGATGTTTTTAAGGAAATCGGACGCTTTCACACCTGCCGACCACACTTTAAGATCTGCCTGGATGACTTCGCCACCGTCTAGGGAATAACCCGTTTCGGTTGCCGCCACGACCTTCGTCGCAATACGAACTGTCACACCCAACTCTTCCAATCTTTTTTTAGTCACTTGAGAGACTTTTTCCGGAAAGGCTGCCAAAAGACGTGGCCCGCTTTCAATCAAGGTGATTTTAATACGCGACGCCAGTCCTTTGGTGCCGTAACTCTCGGCAGTGTCTGCCAACTGGATTAATTCTGCTGCCAATTCGACACCTGTAGCGCCACCACCGACAATCGCAATGGCCAGATGTCCGCCTTTTAACGCCACTTGTAAAATGCGCGCACGCACTTCACGGTTAAAAGCATCCGCTTGTCGACGTGTATCGATCATGTAACAGTGCTCTGCAACACCTGGCGTATTAAAATCGTTGGCATGACTGCCAAGCGCCATAATCAGTACATCATAAGGAATTTTACGTTCAGCTAAAAGTAGCCTGCCATCCGGGAAACGCATCGGTGCCAACGTAATCTTGCGTGCATCACGATCAAGACCGATCATCTGACCCGGCTGATAAATAAAACCGGCCGTTCTCGCTTGCGCCACATAGGTCGTCTGCTGTTGGGAGACGTCACGTGTACCCGCTGCAATCGTATGCAACATCGGCTTCCAGACGTGGGCCGAATCACTGTCGACTAATGTCACCATGCCGACATTTTTAAAATGGGTACCAAGTTGCGTGGCGATTTGCAAACCGGCAATCCGGCGAACGGCGCAGGTTGGTGACTGGGTGTTGGGTTTCCGCAGCAGGCAACGCGGTTGTGTGATTTATGCGATGCAAGTCAGTGAGACGCTGTTATTTGCCGATTATTGGCGCGACGCGCGCTTTCGCAGCCGCCGCCCCGGTGCTTCCGGGGTTCCCACCGACAATATTTATCGCCCGACCGGCGTCGCGCCCGATGCCGCGAACGTGCTCGCAAGGGTAGAAAATCCGACGCATGGCGTTGATCATGTGCGCAAGGATTTGAGCGGACGAAATGTCCTGATCAGCGAGCGATTTTGGTACTTCGGGAAGAATAGCCCGCAGATACCGGAGTCGCTCCGGCATCTGGCTCCGGTGACCCAAGGTCACGTAGTAAACCAGCATCGGCGCGAAACCGACTTGGAAAATCTGCAGCGATGGTTATCACGGTTTGAGATGGGTGTGCATGCAGCGCCGGTCGACAC
>JAATFN010000194.1 GCA_015655165.1 Betaproteobacteria bacterium
ACCTTGGTAAAGGAACTGCAAGGCTCCACCAGGATAAAATTGCATTTGGCAAATAACCTTTTGAAGAAAATAGCAATGCCATGCCATCTTTTCTCTCGCCCAACCGTCAAAGGTTACTCCGTCTACAGCGCTACCTGATGCTCTTGGCTACACTGTCACCATTAACAGTAATGACAGCACCACCGGCGACATTCGGCACACAAATAGGCTACCCGCTACTGTGTCTTGATCAACTCAATAGCAATTTCTTTTATAGTTACCTAACAACCTTCTTTGGTCCTCCTTACAAGAAAGAAGCAGGTGCCTACTGGTTCCGAACAGAAGGGGCGATACTGTGGGGCATGCGCGTGTCAGAAATGATGGTTGGCGACTTGACCAGCGAAGTCGAATTCATTGCAGCAGTCGTCGAAACAACGCCGGAGCAACTGAGTGAGTCTGTAAGACGTACTGCCGGTATCCAATATCAAGCGATTGAAAAAACCGCATATCCGATCCGTGAATCCAAGCCTGGCAGCCGTATTATCTATGCAAACGACAAATCAAAAATCTATTGTGCGAAAGCGAAACTCTTATTAAATCCATCCAAAGTACCAATGCGGTATTTACCAAAAACACCACGTCTGTTAGATGAGCGTTAAAACATAGATGCCATAAAAAATGCCTCCAGAAGGAAGCATTTCCGATTACATCGTGTATATGGGGAATACATCAGTAGATGCCTTGTGCGTGCATGGCATCCGCAATCTTGACAAAGCCTGCAATATTGGCACCATCAACATAATTCACTGTACCATCGTCACGTTTACCGTGGGTGACACAGTTGGAATGGATTTCTTTCATGATCAGGTGCAAACGATCGTCAACCTCAGCATGGCGCCATGACAAACGCAATGCATTTTGCGACATTTCCAGACCTGAAGTCGCCACACCGCCCGCATTACTTGCTTTACCTGGCGCGTACAGAACACCTGCCTTCACGAATACATCAACTGCTTCAAGTGTAGAAGGCATATTCGCACCTTCAGCCACACACAACACATTATTTTTAACCAATGTCGTTGCATCCTTGTGATCCAGCTCATTTTGGGTCGCACAAGGTAATGCGATATCCACAGGAATATGCCATTGGCGCTTGCCTTCTTCAAAGACCAAATCGAATTGTTGCGCGAATGCCTGTAAACGGCCACGCTTGACATTTTTTAGCTCTTTTAACGCTTCGAGTTTTTCTGTTGTGAAACCGTTTTTGTCATAGACTGTACCACCAGAGTCGGAAACGGCAACTACTTTTGCATTGAGTTCCAGCGCTTTTTCAACGGCGAATTGTGCAACGTTTCCGGAACCGGAAACAGACACGGTCAAACCATCAAATGACTTGCCGATACGACGCAACATTTCTTCTGCGAAATAAACAGTACCGTAACCTGTTGCTTCAGGACGCATCAGACTACCGCCAAATGCTAGTCCTTTGCCAGTAAAGATAGAAGACGTATCGTTGGATAATTTTTTCATCATACCGGCCATGAAACCGACTTCACGTGCACCAACACCAATGTCGCCAGCTGGTACGTCGGTATTCGATCCCAAATGACGATACAATTCAACCATCAATGCCTGACAAAAACGCATGACTTCTCCGTCGCTTTTGCCCTTGGGATCAAAATCTGATCCCCCCTTACCACCACCCATGGGCAATGTCGTTAATGCATTTTTGAATGTTTGCTCGAAAGCCAGAAATTTGAGGATGGAAAGATTAACTGACGGATGGAAACGCATACCGCCTTTAAACGGCCCAATCGATGAGCTGTGCTGGATACGGAAAGCCCTGTTGACTTGCACCTGACCTTTATCATCGCTCCACGCTACACGGAACTGGATGACACGCTCAGGCTCAACCAATCGTTCCAATAACCCGTTTCTAGCGTATTCAGGATTTTTTTGTATAAACGGCCATAAGCTGTGCGCTACCTCTTTAACAGCTTGCAAAAATTCAGGTTGATTCGGGTCGCGCTTGGCAACCATAGCCAGAAAATCTTCTACGTTAGCGTAAGTCAAAGTCTCTCCTCGGGATCATTCAATCAGCTTTATTCAGCACTTTAGTTATCGCACCATAAATGGGATTTATTCTAGCGAGACCACTCTAATTTGGTGCAAGGGGGAAACAATATAAATGAATTTTCCCAAAATTGGTGAGAAAAATATCCTGAAATGCCAAATTATTGCTTAATTATAAATTGTCTATATTATAGATCGCATAATCATAATTAATCTGTATGTACACCCACAAAAAAGATAAGCCTCTTTTCAGTGGAAAATCAGCATTATCAGGAGACAACATGACAACACAATTCAACTTTGACGCATTGAAGAAGACTCTTTATAGCGCTGTGCTATCAGATGTTCTTGATAGTTTGGGCTATCCGAGCCAGGCCATGCTACCTTTCATCCGCCCGTTAGATGATTCAACAGTGATGTTTGGTCGTGCACGAACCGGTTTGTTTATGAATACCTACCATGTTCAGGAAGGTGAGAATCCATATGAAGTCGAAATCGCACTCATTGACGATCTGAAAAAAGATGATGTTGCCGTGTTTGGATGTACTGGCCCGACAACACGCATCGCCCCTTGGGGTGAATTATTGACAACCGCGTCGATAAAGCGGGGTGCTGTCGGCGTTGTCACCGATGGTCTGGTACGTGATGTACGGCAGATTCGTATGCTCGGCTTCCCGACATTTCATGGCGGTATTGGACCACTCGACTCGCGTGGTCGCGGTAAAATGATTTTACGTGACACGCCGATTGAATGTGCCGGTGTAAAAGTATAGACACATGATCTGGTATTTGGCGATGTGGATGGCATCGTTGTCATTCCGCAATCTATTGCCAAAGAAGTCATCGAAGCGGCACTTGAGAAAGTATCCAGCGAGAATCATACACGCGAAGAGCTTGACAAAGGCATGCTGTTAGGCGAAGTGTATGCTAAATACGGTGTACTTTAACCGCCCAAACCAAATAAACACTACCCGGTTGCTACAAAACCCGCATAGATTGCATCTACGGCGGGTATTTCTTTATGGATATTCACAATCAGCCACTGGAATTAAGACCTTTTCAGGCAAACCCTTTAGATAAATAAACGGCATGATAAACCGATACAGACAAGAGGAATGTCTAATAAACAGCACCTGTTTCTAGCGGGGAAATTGTGAAAAATTTTATTATGAGCCTGACTGTCATCGCAGTTACACTTGGCTGCGCGGTACCCACGCACCGCATTGATATCAGCTATGCGCCAAGACCAGACATCAAGCTGATTCCCGGCACACACGCAATTAATGTGAGCGTAGAAGTCAAAGATAGTCGTCTGGAAAAATTCAGACTGACAAGCAAACGCAACACATTTATCGAAACCACACCAATTCTCGTCAAAAACGATGTTACCAGCGCATTACGCTGGGCACTGGAAATCGAACTCAAGAATCTCGGTTTTAGTGTGGAAGGTGCGCCACAGGTCTACGTTATTGCCGAACTTGTTCGCTTCAATAACGACTACGAGATGGAATACATCAATGGTCAAACCGTTGCCGATATGCATTTTTTCATACAAGTACTCGGCAAAAACCGTCAATTCAGATATGCCACAACGATCTCCACACAAAGCTCTGGAGAAGATTCAATTCTTGCCAGAGGGGAAATTACAAGACTGGCATTAAACAAATCACTTGAAACTGGTATGGATAAACTTTTTACAGATAAAACATTTATTGCATCTCTACTTAAAAAAGATCAGTAATCTTTGTTGGATTTGTTATCTATGCGCAATATGCCAAACATTCAATAAATGCTACTTAGAAATATTGGGGTGCTGTATGAGAATGAATCTTCCGGTTACAAACAGTGAGCATCTTTTACAAGATGGTAAATCAATTGTTTCAAAAACCGATTTAAAGGGAAAAATCACATATGTTAATCCCTACTTCATCGAAGTCAGCGGTTTTACAGAACAGGAGCTCATAGGCTCACCACAAAATATTGTCCGCCATCCAGATATGCCAGAAGAAGCGTTTGCAGATATGTGGCGCATCTTGAAATCCGGATTACCATGGAATGGTCTGGTTAAAAACCGCTGCAAAAACGGTAGCTTTTACTGGGTACAAGCCAATGTCACCCCCGTACTTGAAAATGGTAAACCTGTCGGCTATATGTCTGTACGCACTCGTCCTACACGCGAGCAGGCAAAAGCAGCTGAAGCAGTCTATAAACAATTCCGGGAGAAAAAAGCACGGGGTCTAAAAATCCTTCAGGGTTCTGTTGTCCGTGCAGGTTTAATTGGCCAAATACAGCAAATACGGAATCTGTCGCTTTCGAAGCGCATCGGCTTCATGATGTTATCGATCATTTCATTTACAATCGGATTTGGCGTATATGCAATCAGTTTCTCACAAACAGCCATACAAAAGCATGGCTTGTTGGCCGCTGTCATTATCGGCACCCTACTATCGCTCTTGTGCTGGAGACTGTTATATAAAAACATCATCACCCCATTAAAAGAAGCAACCAAAATTGTCCACGGTTTGGCCGGTGGTGATTTGAACATGATAGTCAAAATCCATCCACATGGCGACATGGGCATTCTGTTAAAAGCGCTCAACCAGCTGAATGTCAATTTACGCTCGATTATTGGCGATGTACGCGATAACGTTTCGTCCATAGGGACATCGATTACTGAAATATCAAACGGCAATATGGATTTATCCAACAGGACTGAGTCGCAAGCATCTACACTGGAAGAAACTGCATCGAGCATGGAAGAATTTGCTTCAACTGTGAAACAGAATGCCGATAATGCCAATGCATCCAATACGCAAGCACAATCAGCATCAACTGTTGCCCAGCAAGGTGGTGTAGTCATTTCCAAGGTGGCATCAACAATGCAGGAAATCGATACAGCCTCTAAAAAGATTGTCGATATTATTTCACTCATCGACGGTATCGCTTTTCAGACCAATATTCTGGCATTAAATGCAGCTGTCGAAGCAGCTCGCGCAGGAGAACAAGGTCGCGGATTTGCCGTCGTAGCATCCGAAGTACGCACATTGGCACAACGTTCTGCCAATGCTGCCAAAGATATCAAAACATTAATTGATGACACGGTTAGCAAAGTAGCATCCGGTAATAAACTGACTCTGGAAGCCTCCAAGACAATGGATGATATCCAGCAATCAATTCTGCAAGTGACCAATACCATGAGTGCTATTAGCGTTGCCAGCCGGGAACAAAGCGTCGGCGTTGAACAAGTCAATATATCGATTAACCTGATCGATAACACAACCCAGCAAAACGCCGCATTAGTCGAACAGTCTGCAGCGGCAACAGCCAGCCTGAAAGATCAAATCATTTTCTTAAGCCAGGCTGTATCCGTGTTTAATATCAATAAATCTTAAGCGTGGTTTATTCCTACATAAAACTTGCTATTACCGTTGGATATAGCAAGTAATGTGCACGCAGATTTAAAAGATGTCCCAATGTCCTTTTATTGCATGGGGCTCACTACACCATCAAGGTACGTAATTCCAGACACCTTTTTGCAAACGTACCAGAACAACAGCGCGTTCGTCAGAACCAAATCGGCTATCCGGTGTAAAGTTATACACCCCTTGTGTTCCCGCCAGCTCTTTCGTATTAACCACTGCATCACGTAGGGCAACACGGAATGCAGGAGTTCCCGGTTGCATTTTAGTTTGCATCGCACGTTGTGCGGCGTCGGTAAAAATCAGCCAGGCATCAAAAGCATATGGCGCAAATGCGTCAGTAGAAGGGCTGCCAATTGTTTTCTGATACAGATCCTTGAAAAGGATGCTCACCTTTTTAGAAGGATGACTATCCGGTAACTGTGCAGCAACCATTACAGGACCGGTAGGCGCAATCAAACCATCAAGGGCAACACCGCCGATACGAATAAAATCCGGATTAATGATGCCATGTGTACCATAAATCTTGCCAGTATAACCTCTGGCCTTCAATGCAATGTAGGGTAGTGCTCCAGGCGTACCAGCTGTACCAGTAATGACAGCATCTGGTTTTGCAGCAATTACTTTTAGGATCTGTCCTGTGACTGAGTTATCAAGACGCGAATAACGCTCGTTAGTTACAATTTTAATACCCGCCTTTTGAGTCGAATCGAGTAATGCATCATAAGTCAGGTCACCCCATGCATCAGAAAATCCGATATATGCGACTGTCTTCACACCAGATTGTTTCATATGCTGAACGACACGTTCGATCATCAATGGCGATGGCTGAGGAACTGTAACCATCCATGCACCATCCTCGCCATCAACTTTTGACTGTGCAATCGAAATAAAAGGGACTTTTAGTTCTCTAGCCACACCATTAATTGCCAAACCAGATGGTGTACCGGATGTACCAATAATAGCATCGACTTTATCTTCAACAATGAGTTTACGCGCATTGCGCGCGGCAGTTGTTGGATCCGAAGCATCATCCAACTGCACTAATTGTACCTTGACGCCATTCACATCAGGTTTATATGCCACTGCAGTCTGAATACCTTTCGCATAAGGAATCCCCAATGAAGACGACGGTCCGGATAAGGATGTAATAAATCCAAGCTTCAAATCTGCTGCATAAGACAATAGTGGCAAAGACAAGGCCATCATCGCTAATGATGTACCAAGATGAAAAATTCGTTTCATATCAACTCCGTAATTGTTAATTTTTAACTGTCAGACCAAAACACCACTTTATAATCCGCTCGTGATGACATACGCACCGTGTACTACCTGACGAAAACGACGGTCAAAATAAATCAATCCGTTTTTTTTCATTATTCAAAATGATGTTGTCGATTACAACAAACATCACAGAATTTGATTATGGATACCCGGCAAAAGGTGATACACCGACTAACACCGATCCGGCACCATCAAAATTTCCACTACTGAGAAATGCATGCTGCGTAACAACCATTGAATCGCGTAATATTTTTTGCAATCGATGAGTACGATAAATTGCAGCCATTCCAGCAAGCCTATAACACGCCAGCACTACATCTGCGGCAATTTGTCCGGCATTTGTTGCACTCAACCGTAGACTACTTGCCTGCTCCACTGAAACAGGGTTACCAGCAACAATCGAAGAAAAAATACACTCAGCTTCTTCAAAAAAATAAGCGCGAATACTGCGATATTTTGCATATGCTTTTGCTAGTTCAATACGGAAATAGGCGCGATCAGCCATTCTGGGGGCACCGGTATTGGTCACTTTCCCTCCGGACATTTCATTGACAATACCTAGCGCTGCTTCTGCCAAGCCGAGATTTACAGCTGCGTGCACTTGCGCTTGATAACAAACAGCAGGATAACGATACAAAGGCTCATCGATCACAGCTTGACCACCACGTTCGAATGTCCAGTCACGATTGACAAATTTTTCTGTAACACGTAAATCGTGGCTACCTGTACCTTGCAATCCAATGACATCCCAGTTATCTACAATCTCAACTTCGGATGCCGGAAAGATGGCGGTGACTGGTTTCTTGCCGGCACCGCCACCAATACCAACACCCAACCAATCTGCACCTTTACAGCCGCTGGCAAATTTCCACTGA
>JAATFN010000122.1 GCA_015655165.1 Betaproteobacteria bacterium
GCGAATGCACGTTGTCTAAACAAAAATAGCGGCAATACGGGTCGTTCAACCCGCATTTCCACTATAGCAAACGCAACAAAAGCAACCAGTGCAACCGCCAAAGCAATCAATGGCACCGTGCCGGAAAAACCACGCTCTCCCGCTTCTATCATCCCGTAAGTTAATGTACCCAAGCTTAGAATACTGAGAATCTGCCCAATCGGATCTAATGCTGCATGGTCAGGATGCTTGCGTTCTGAAATGCCCCACATTCCCAATCCAATTGCCACAAAACCCAAGGGGAGATTGATCAGAAAAATACTCTGCCAACCTGCACCATGCAGTAACAGACCACCCAATAATGGACCAAGAATGAGTGCCAAGGCACTAAACGCGGACCAACCACCAATGACATGTGCACGTTCCTTGGGATTGGGATAGGCATGCGTGAGAATAGGCATTGCACCAGGAATTAATAGTGCTCCAGCTACCCCTTGTATAGCCCGTCCGGCAAGAAGAATACCCAAAGAAGTTGCCATGGCACACAAAGCCGAACCAATGGTAAACAATATCACTCCGGTCATCCAGGCACGCTTGTGACCATACCTGTCACCGACTGGGCCCGCCGAGAGCATAAACGCCGACAGACTGATCGCGTATGCATTCACTACCCATTGAAGGCCGGCAATATCGGTGTGCAACACCGTTTGCAACGTCGGCAGTGCTACGTTGACGATACTGATATCAAGTGAGGCTAGGAACGTTCCCAAATAGGCTGCTGCTAATGCAGCACGGCGTCGATAACGCACCATGGCCATTTCTGAAGAAGTGTTAGAAAAGTTGTCCATACTTCATATTACCAATTGACCGACGGTCAGTTAATAAATGATACGCATTTACTTAACCTATCGGCTCACCTAAAAAAACGGTTTCATATCAACGCTTAACGCACATGTCGCAAGCACCATCGATATCAGGAAACCAGTTGTATTGTAATGACTCCTAGCGGCGGGAGTAACCGGATTGCGGTTTGTTAAGCCTCAGATTTTCCCTGAACGTGTTTCCTGTGTAGTGTTTTCTGAGTAGTCCACGCGTTTGTAGTTCGGGAGTCAGGTGCTCAACGAATTCTGCAACACCTCCAGGTAAATGAGAAAACATGATGTTAAATCCGTCCGCTGCGCGTTGTTCGAGCCACAACTGCATCTGATCTGCGACCATTGCTGCGGTGCCAACCATCTCTAAACCTTGATACCCACAGATACGCCTTGCTAACGCAATAATGCTCAGGTTTTCACGTTGTGCAAGTTGAACCACCCTGTCGCGACCGCTTTTACTTGCATTGCTTTCAGGAATGGTTGGCAATGGCCCCGCTCTATCGTATCGGGAAATATCATATCCAAGTGCGATAGACAGTGTGGCCAAGCTGCTTTCGTCATCAACCAAACTGTCTAATAAAGCTCTTTTTTCTTGTGCCTGTGCCAGACTATCACCCAGAACGACAAATACTGCAGGAATGATCTTCAAAGCATCAAGTCTGCCCGCCGCTTTAGCCCGAGACTGCATATCGACATAGAACTGCTGTGCCGAAGCCAAATCGGTTTGGTAGGTGAAGATCACTTCAGCAGTTTGTGCAGCAATCTGTCGTCCAGCCTCGGAGGCACCTGCTTGTACAACAACGGGACGGGACTGGATTGGCCGTTCGACATTTAACGGCCCTCGCACTGAAAAAGCATCTCCATGATGATTCAAGATGTGCATTTTTTCCGGATTGAAGTAAATGCCACTTGCAGCATCTCTGCAAAATGCATCTTCATCCCAACTCTCCCACAGTCCATTCATGACATCTGAGAATTCACGTGCCCGGCAATACCTGGCACTATGCGCCATGTGCTGCTGTAAGCCGAAGTTTGCCGCTTCGTTTGGATTACTGGAGGTCACGAGGTTCCAGCCCGCCCGCCCACCGCTAATCACATCAAGTGAAGCTAGTCGACGCGCAAGTGTATAGGGGTCGTTATAAGTCGTACTGGCTGTTGCAATCAGGCCAATATGCTGTGTTACAGCAGCTAATGCAGGAAGCAACGTGAGCGGATCTAGCGTACTCACACTGTGACCACGCATGAGCACGTCAATTGGCGCATGACGTACCGCCAGCGAATCAGGTAAAAATAGCCCATCAAATCGCCCTTGCTCCAGAGTTTGTGCAAACCATTTCATCTGTTCAAAGTTTGATTGAAAACCTGGTTGTGCACCTGGATAACGCCACGCACCTGCATGGATACTGGGCATCGCTAACAGGATGAGCTGGTCATGCGACTTAACCATATCGTTGCACACTGTTCAATGGGGGGTTTATCATCATTACCTTGTTCGCAAAATCAACATCCAGTTGCAGCACGCCAACTCACGCAGCAACAATACCGACTTGGCGTGTTTGCCTTGCAATGAGCACTTCCTCAATACCAAAGCTGTTAATCGCATGTGCATAGAACACGCATCACATGTTCAGTCATAAAGGGGTTCCATCCAAACTCAGCCAGTATCCAGGTTGGTAGGGCACAGGAAGAAAACGCGCATGCAACTCACGAAAAGTATCATCCGGTTCAAGTGAAGCAAAAAGTCCCGGATGCAACCACTTCGCAATACGTTGCAATGCAATGAAATAATAGGGATTGTCATAGAATGGATGCCAGATCGCATGCACCTGCCTTGCCTTCACAGCTGACAGTGCCTGATAGGCCGGGCGACGCATCAAACGATGCAAGCGTGCCTGTCCTTCGATTGGATCAGCACCGGGTCCAAGATTAACCCAGTCCCCTGCAGGAGAATAAAGCGACCAATTAGCCCCCGTGACTAAAACAACTTCCGGATTGGATGCAATAACCTGCTCCGGATGCAAGGTGCCAAATGTCCCGTGTAAAAATCGGGTACCCAGATTATCGCCGCCGGCGGCTGCAACCAGTTCTCCGAAATTGCCGTCCCCATAGGTCAAACAACAATCGTCGTATAACCCTGCTGCACGTTCAATCATTACACTTGGTTTCAAGCGAAGATGCTTGAGAGGTGCTGTTACCCGCTCGATCTGCACTTGGCGAAACTGCAAAAACTCGGTAGCCCGTGCACGGCGCCCCAGCAACTCACCAAGAATTGTGATACTTCGGGCAGTGTTGCCAAACATTTTCGTGCGGAAATCGACGAATAATACAGGAATACCAACCTTAGCCAATAACACCATCAACCCCGACGATTCGGCGGCAGCCTTGGAACTCAAGTTCATCACCACCACATCGGGTGCAAGCGAAATCGCCAATTCGCTACCAATCGAATCCAATGTCGTACTTGGAAAAGATGGAATGCGGCCAATCTCTGGAAACTTTTGAAGATAAACCTGATAACCATCCAGGTCAGCAGCCCGAAAATTGTCGCCCCAACCAACAATATCGCCAAATGGATTATCGGGCCGCAACAGAGCCATCACGTATGCCAGAGGCCCATCTCCAAGTAAGATGCGCTTGACAGGTTTATCGATATACACCGTGCGACCGGCAATGTCCCTGATCGTCTGCGGTGCGCCTACAGCGGCATGCAAACAGGAGAAGGCAAGCAATCCTCCTCCTGTCAACATACCGCGCAATATCATTCGCCGAGAATAGTTGGTATTGAACAAAGGGATTACCAACGGTAGGTAAGCGTTGCTGTAATCGTCCGGTCTTGACCGATAAAGCAGTACAAGCGTGAAGTACAGCTGGCGACATATTCCTTATTGGTCAAATTACTCACATTAAGCGCGAATGTAGACCCTTTTAGTGCTGGCATCATATGCCCAAGATTATAGTTCAACGCAAGATCTATCAGCGTGACTGCAGGCACCTCGAAATTGTTAGTAGGATCACCAAAAGTTTTACCTAAATAACGTACACCACCACCGATTTGCAAACCAGCCAGAGAATTATTACCGAACAGATAGTCCAACCAGATGGCAGCACTATGCCTAGGCGTTTGTGTGAGACCTTTACCTTGGTAACTTGCGTCCTCTACCAGCTCATTGTCAAGGTAGGTATAACTTGAAATCAGGTTGAAATGTCTGACGATCTCTGTTGTAGCCTGAAGATCAAGTCCGCGTGTACGTACCTCGCCTGCTTGGGTATTAAACCCTAGATGATTTGCGTCACCAGTTTTGACATTGGTCTGGTTTACCTGAAAAACAGCAGCACTGAGTAATGTTGTCGAATTTTCCGGATGATACTTGATACCAATCTCTGTCTGTTTGGCTTCTACAGGTAAAAACGCCTCCCCTTTGTAGTTGCTTCCAAGTAATGGATCAAACGACGTCGAGTAACTCGCATATGGTGCAATCCCTGCATCAAACTGATAACTCAGTCCTGCACGCCCCGTCCACTTTCCGACATTCATTCTAGTATATGTCGTAGTTGGCGAATAGCTTTGTGTCCAATCATCTGTCTTGGAGCGGTCATGCCGCATACCCAATGTCAAGCGCCAGCGGTCCAACGCGATTTGATCTTGAGCATAAATCCCTACCCGGTCAAACTCCTGTTTTACAGCCCAGGGCGCTGCTTGGCTGGCAGTAAAATCGGGCGTCACATCAGGTCTGTAATTCGGCCCGTATGGATCAAAAAGTATAGGACCGTAGCTATACAAAGCATTGCTTAATGTTCCTTTTGCGTAGTCAACTCCCACCAGAAGCGTGTGTTTGGTCAAACCCAGCACAACATCTCCTTGCAAATGATTATCCATAGAAAACGTGTTCGAGCTCGAAGGAGACAATTCATAAGTCCCCTTCAAGAACATCTTTCCGCCGACATCCTGATACCCGTAAACGGTACTTCTTTGCAAGTCAGAATTGATGTACATGTATCGCATATTACTGACAAAACGCCAACCATTGTCAAACTGGTGTTCAAACAGGGAACTCACTGAATCCTGTTTACGGGAAGAGCCATCAAAATTCATATCCCGATAATTCCTCCCACGGTCCACCTCTTGATACGGGCTGTTGTTTAGACCCAGAGCAACAGCAGGCAAACTGTTGTAATTCGGTATGTCAGGTTCATTGGAGTGCATCGCTAATATTGTCCAGGAAGTCTGGACATCAGGTCGCCAAGTCAATGATGGTGAGACAGCAAAACGTTTATGACGCACATCTTCAACTTGCCCGTTCGTATCAAGGCCTGTAGCCGTTAGCCTGTACAGTAAAGTTTTATCCTCGTTGAACGGGCCAGTAGTATCGACACTGATGGATTTACGTCCAAAATTACCAAACTGGACACTCACTTCATGTGAAGCAATATCCTGCGGCCTGCGACTGATCTGATTGACGAGACCACCGCCCGTACTTTGCCCATAGAGAGATGAAGATGGCCCTCGTAGTACTTCGACGCGTTCCAATAAATAGGGATCGATTTGTGGTCCCCACGAACTCGCATTCGCATTAATCCGCAAGCCATCCAGATAGTAGTCTGCATCAAGACCCCGGATTCTTGTAATATCAAGATGATCTCCAAAACCGCCATATTTCTCGCTCGTAGC
>JAATFN010000085.1 GCA_015655165.1 Betaproteobacteria bacterium
ACTGCTATTGACTTGAACAGTAAGAAACTCTTGTGGCAAACACCATTGAGTACTGTAGAAGACACCGGCCCTAAAGGCATTAAAACACATATGGCTATGCCAATTGGTATGCCAACTGTTGGTGGCCCAACTTCAACAGCATCCGGTTTGGTCTTCTTTGCCGGCACACAAGATTACTATTTGAGAGCATTTAACTCGATTACAGGTAAAGAAGTGTGGAAAAAACGTTTACCGGTTGGATCTTCTGCAACACCTGTCATCTACAGATCACCTAAAACTGGCAAGCAATATGTTGTCATTTCAGCGGGTGGTGCTAGCGGATCGCCAGATAAAGGTGATTACATTATCGCTTATACGTTACCAGAGAATGCCAAGAAATAACGCGTAGGATCAATTGGAAGCGTCATGAAGTTAATGCTTCTAGTTGTCGAAACCCCATGTCTTTACATGGGGTTTTTTGTTTTTCCAATAGTGAATTGCACCCATTAAGTTGAACTAAGTGTCAACTATTACTCTTCATAGCACTATATAAATTAATAACACATCACATCGTAGAACCAGATAATAGTAAGCCTTATGACAAAAATATTACTTTATTGGGCGTTTGCGTAACATTTTAGTAATGACCATTTCCAGGACAACTTCTGCATGTTGATTTTTTACTTTATATTCAAATTCAGCAATGCCATTGCCTGGGTAAGAATTTGAATCTCTGACATTTTTCAAAGTAAATTCAGCATGAATGGCATCACTTGCAGCTACCCCTTTTTTCCAGCGTAATTTATCAACACCTAGCCCAGCGACAGCACACTGGTCGAACAGGCCTGTTTTGAGTGCCAATGTCCAAGCCAAGGCAGCAATCTGGAAGCCAGGAGAAACCAACGTTCCAAATACACTGTTCTTTGCCGCATCATGATTTAAATGATATTCCTGCGGATCAAATTTTTCTGCAAATTCGAGGATGTCTTTTTCAGTGACGACGTATGTCGGCGTCACATGTGTTTCACCATGTTTGAAGTCTTCTAGATACATATGTTTGTTGTCCCTTTGATGACAATTATATTTACCTTATGATACATACTTTGGAGCATGATTATTTTATGTGAATTGAATAACACTTGGGTAAATGGCGCGATCTTTATGTTGCATATCTACCGGGAATGACCACCCTTCTCTTTGGCAATGTATTTTCTGACAGAATAAAAACGAAACATGCCCGAATGAGATACATTCTAAAAACAGGAAACGCATCGGATTCATTTTTTTAAATGCAAGGCATCTTCTATCATCTCATTGACTAAAACATGCAGAGCATGCGTAAAAATGATACGATACCGTATCGTATTAAAGTATGGAGAAAACAATGAATCCGAAATTGGCAGCAGCAATTACCACAATTCTGTGGGGATTTACCTATATCCTCACAACTGAAATGTTGCCTCACAATCCTGTATTGATAGCGGCTGTCAGGGCACTTGGTGGGGCTTTATTCCTACTTATCCTGTCAAGACAACTATTGCCTGCAGCATGGGTCGGTAAAATACTCGTGCTGGGAACATTAAATATCGGCCTGTTCTTTGGCTTGTTTTTTATCGGTGCAGTACGCCTGCCAGGTGGCGTCGCGGCCATTTTTCAGGCATTAGGACCTTTGTTCGTACTGCTGTTTGTTTGGATGATCATCCATATCAAACCACGCACGATGCAATTCATCAGTGTTATTCTGGGCGTCATTGGCGTTGGGCTGGTTGTATTAAAGAGCACAGCAGCCATTGACTGGATAGGCATCATGGCGAGCCTTGGCTGTACAGTGTCATTATCTCTTGGCAGCACATTGATGAATCGCTGGGGAAAGCCACCTGTCGATTTTGCATCTTTCACTGGCTGGCAATTGCTCATCGGCGGCGTTGAATTGGCAATAGCAGCACTGATCACCAACGACATACCGTCTTCTGTCAACATGATCAATATCACGGGATTCGTCATCCTGGCCTTGTTCCTGACTGCCATTCCGTTTCTGTTGTGGTTTAAAGCTATTGCTACAATTGGCGCGACCCAAGTTGTCCCATTTATTCTATTAACACCGGTGACAGCATTCATTCTGGATGCGTTGATTAGGCAAATCATGCCTAGCTGGTTGCAGATTCTTGGTGTGGTACTGGTACTCGCCGCATTGTTACTAACAAGTAATGCAGCAAAAAAACAGTGATGACACTGAAATGAAAGCAACTTCAATAGAGAAAGTAGCACATAAGGATGCAACGCCCCGTATCACCAAACGCGGGGCCGAGCGTCTGGACCGCCTATTTAAGATTGCAACGGTATTATTTCTAAAGCATGGATATAACGGGACCTGCATAGATGAAATCGTCCGGAAGGCCGGTGGCTCAAAAACGATTTTTTACCGGCATTACGGTAATAAACCAAAAATATTCTGCCAAGTAGTGCAAACACTATGCATTGGTATCGTTGAAGAGTTTACCGATGACAATTATGAGGAACTACCGTTGGTACCTGGATTGAAAGTAATTGGTCAAAAATTAGTGGGCGTGCTGCTCTCTTCCAAGCATCTCGCAATGCAGAGGCTGATATATGCTGAATCAGCAAAATTCCCGGAAATTGGAAAAATATGGTACGAACAGGCACCGCAAAAGGCACGCGCAAAAATTGCAGAATTTTTACTAAGCAAGATCACAACCGGGGAACTTGCGCCAATTGACCATAACGCATCCGCACAGATTTTTCATGATCTATTGCTGTATACCCCATTAAATTTGGCGCTAACAGGTCAACTTCCCAATCATGGGTCATGGTGTGAACAGCACATTGATGCGGTAACCAAGGAGTTCCTGTCCAGTAGGTCAAGCAACCCATCTACCTTGAGTAGTGATCAAACTTATCCATGATGAATTGCCTCCCAAATCCTGCCTTTGGGATGCCTGAGCGTTAACGTTATACCGTGAATACTTAATCTGCAAGATGGTCAGTGCCGACTTCCGATGCATCACGCTGCCATTTTTTACGTAAACGATGTATCTTCCTGATTGCCAGTCCGGCCATTTTAATCCATCCCGAAGGACGTGGATCAGTCAGCATGCTCAATGCACGTGCATAATCGAGTGTCAATCCTGGTGTCCAGGCCATAGTCTCTGCCCGTTTACGTATTTGTGCAGCTACCCATAATTCTGGTGTCGTTAACAACCGGAAGAATGTCTTCCAGCTTCCCTTGCTTCCCGATATGCGTTCAGCGGCACCTTCAATTGCAGCATCCAGTGCATGTGACACGGTACTGGAACAATTGCGATAGGTCAGATTATAAGTGGTGTCTTTTTGATAATTTTCCCAAAAAATACGTAATTGTTCCGGTTCGTAATTGCGGATGCGCACCTTGTTCGTTGACGGACACCACGCTTTGGATTCGGTCGCATAATCCGGTTGAAATACACCTGGCACATCGTTTTCACGTGTTGCACGTAGCGTTTGTGTGAATTCCGAAGGTGAACGGTCTATTTCAACACCTGGATATAGACTAATATAGATACCTTGTGGCGTCTCCAAAGCCGCATGACCAGTTGATATCAGCCCGTCCTTATCTATCGCTGCAATATACCTGTCGATAATTGGCTGACGTTGTGTTTTGCTTTTGGCAGAACCGACTGGAGTCCAGATATTCACAGTCAATGCGGGCTCATCATCTACAGGTGGCCCATCCCATTTGATAATCTTTTTTCTCGCCGGAATATTTTCAGCAGGCTGGCAATCCTCTTTGCCTGTGGTAACACCTAATACTGCTGGGTTACTGTTAAGTCTACGGACTCTTGAAGCAATAAGGATAATGCTCCAACCACCAAAAATCAAACCAAGACCCAGACAATAAGGTACTGTCCCAGCGTAATGCGTAGGATAAGGTTGATAGAAGAAGATGGCGATCAGGATTTCAATCGCACCCCCAGTAACCGCAAAGCGCCAGTTTTTATAGCGAACGAGGGTCGCTGAAATAATCTGCAACACACCATCTGCTAAAAACAAGGTGCCAAAAATCATCGACAGGATGAAGTTCCCATGATGATGTCCAGCAAGAATTAACAGCGCTGCACTTGCAAAAGCAATACCTTTTACGTAACGTAAGGTACGTTGCCCTCCCATGCCGGTCCAGGCAACCATCAACGTAGCAAGCCCTTCGGCAAATAGTAACCATGCAAACGGTTCAATCGGGAAATACAAGGCACCATCTAACGCATCGATAAAAACCATCAGACCAGCTAGTATGCATGCAGCTCCGATGATAATCAAAGCGCGCCAACGCGTGCGTAGATAGTCCACACCCAACAAAATCATGATAAGACGAACCACCGCCCCCTCCTCTAGAATAAGCCTGTGTAAAATGATAGTAGATGGAAATACTCCCTTATTATCTCGCAGAAAGCACTAACGATCTATCAAGTATGTATAACGCCCCATATCTACATCGCTTTGGTTAAGCCGATTGTGCGTTCGATGAGCACCAGTGCCAAAACTGCTAACACGATAAAAATGGCAGATACGGCATTCACCACAGGATCAAACGTCTGATCAATGTAAGTAAAAATTCGCACAGGCATCGTGACGGTACCAGGTGCAGTTAAAAACAGGCTAACAGATACCTCGCCAAACGACGTCACTGCGGCAAACACAGCACCGGCCACAATACCTGGCTTGATCAATGGCAGAGTGACATGACGGAATGTATAGGTTGGCGTTGCCCCCAAATTCATCGATGCAGACTCTAACCGGCGATCCATACTGGCCAAGCTGACACTGACTGTGCGTACAGCATAAGGCAGTGCAACTAAAATATGACCGATTGCCAGTCCTATTAATGATCCAGCCAAGCCCATACCGGTCAATATATACAGTAAGGCAATGCCTAGAACAACCTGCGGAATGATTAACGGTGACAACACGAATGCCTGTAATACATCACGTCCACGGAACTCCAGACGTGCGAGAGCATAAGCCGCTGTTGTCCCCAGAAACGTTGTCAACGGTGTCACAATAAGTAATAGCCAGGCACTAATCTTTAAAGCTTTAAGCCACGCTTCGTTCTCAAAAAAAGCCTGAAACCAGCGTAATGACAGTGACTCGGGTGGAAACTGCGGATACGATCCCGGACTAAATGCCGATAAAAAAATGACCAACACAGGTAGAATCAAAAACAGGTATACCAAGAAACCGGTGATCTTGCCTGCCCATCGCCATGGCGCACCCGAGGCCGGTACGAAATTACGATCAATAGCCATAAACCCGGCGCTCCCAACGTTTTTGTATATAACTCATGATCCCTGCAATACAGGCTGTTACAACCAGTAAGGTTAATGATAATGCAGCAGCTAACGGTAAATTGGCAATCTGTAGTGCCTGTTGATAAATACCGATTGGCAACAGCGGCTGCAAACGTCCACCAATTAACAGGGGCGTCACATAACTTCCTGCTGCAAGTGCAAACACAATGATGGCACCACTCATCATACCCGGGATCGTCAATGGCAACACCACATGCAAAAATGTATGACGCGCATCGGCGCCAAGACTTTGTGATGCACGTGGCAAAGAAGCAGGGATTTCTCCCAAAGACGTTGCTAGCGGCAACACGGCAAATGGCAGCATCACCTGTACATACGCTACGATGACCGCCTTCATATTCCACAATAGGGACAACGGTGACTCGATCAAACCGAATTTGTGCAGAAAATCATTAATCAACCCGTTTTGAGCCAGTAATACAATCCATGCAAAGGTACGAATGACAACACTCGTCAATAGCGGGGAAATCAGAATAACGTATAAAACGGTGCGCCAGGTACGGCTACGCATGTTTACCAGCAACCAGGCTGCAGGATATGCCAATAACACACACAGTAATGCTGTCAGAGCTGCTACCCATAGCGTCGTTCCCAATGCATGAAGGTAGCCCGACGATGTAAACACGGTGACATATTGCGACAGGCTGTACGTCTTTGATACCATCAGCATGCTATCGACATCACGCAGACTGAGTACAATCAGAAAAATGCCTGGTACCACCAGAAAGGTCGCAAGAAACAATGTACTGGGTGCCAATAATACCCAAGAAAAAAACGAACTGCCTGAAGTTGACTGTCGACTCATAAGGTCACTTCTCCACCTTCGGCGGGCAACACGGTCAAATCGTTAGCATCCCATGCAAGATGTACTTCGGTTCCTATTGGTGGCACTGCAATAAAATGTGCCTCAGGGGCTTCCACAACCAACTCCCCACCTCCTGGCAGCACGATGACCAGATTTACTTCAGCGCCGGTATAACTGGCACTCTGTACTTTACCCGTTACACTGTTTGGCATGGCAGCCTTATTTCCATTTTCGCCTGATATCGATAAACGAATGCGTTCGGGACGCAAAAGAAACAGTACATCACCTTTACCGCCATCAGAACTGACAAGCTGTAGTGGTACATCATGTGCTATAAAATGTTTGGTTGCCCTAAAGTGACCTTCATCACCAGAATGCGCGTCAATCAGATTGGCATGACCGACAAATTCACCGACAAAACGATTTACCGGATGGCGATACAATTCCAAGGGTGTGCCAACCTGCTGTAGGCGGCCGGCACCAAGGATACCGATACGGTCGGACAGGCCTAGCGCTTCTTCCTGATCATGTGTCACCATCACCGTAGTTACACCAATACTCACTAGCATACGACGTAGCTCGGTTTGCATTTCTTTACGCAGCTTGGCATCAAGATTTGACAACGGTTCATCCAGCAATAGTACTTGGGGCCGTATTGCCAATGCCCGTGCAATCGCTACACGTTGTTGCTGGCCACCAGAGAGTTGATGCGGCATGCGTTGTGTGAGATTGGCGAGTTGTACCAGTTCAAGCATCTCCGTTACACGGGAACGAATTTCAGCACTTTTTCCGTTACGTACACGTAAACCATAGGCAACGTTATCGAACACGTTCAAATGCGGAAATAAAGCATAGCTTTGAAACACCATGCCAATATCACGCTGGTGTGGTTGCAGATGCGTCACATCCCGCCCTGCTACCACTATCTTGCCTGCACTCGGTGTGAGAAAGCCGGCAATGATATTTAGCAGCGTTGTCTTACCGCAGCCACT
>JAATFN010000078.1 GCA_015655165.1 Betaproteobacteria bacterium
CGAGACGATTCCCGGTAAAAATTATATGGGTCTGGAGTTGCCTAATCCCAAGCGCCAGATTGTGCGTTTGACAGAGATTCTGGGCTCCAAGGTCTATAACGACAGTACTTCGTTATTAACTGTTGCATTGGGCAAGGACATTGCCGGTCTTCCTGTGGTTGCCGATCTGGCAAAAATGCCACACTTGCTGGTAGCAGGTACAACGGGCTCGGGTAAGTCTGTCGGTATTAATGCGACGATTTTATCGTTACTGTATAAAGCTGATCCGAATCAGGTACGTTTGATTCTGATTGACCCGAAAATGCTGGAGTTGTCGATTTATGAAGGGATTCCGCATTTATTGGCCCCGGTTGTAACCGACATGCGTCAAGCCGGACATGCGTTGAACTGGGCGGTGGCCGAAATGGAACGCCGTTACAAGCGCATGTCAAAAATGGGTGTGCGTAATCTGGCAGGGTATAACCAGAAAATTATTGAGGCAGACAAGCGCGGTGAAAAAATACCGAATCCGTTTAGCCTGACGCCGGATGCGCCGGAGCCATTGGAGAAGTTACCGCACATCGTGATCTTTATCGATGAGCTGGCAGACTTGATGATGGTTGTGGGTAAAAAGGTTGAAGAATTGATTGCCCGTATTGCACAAAAGGCACGTGCAGCAGGTATTCATTTGATTTTAGCGACACAACGTCCATCTGTGGATGTGATTACCGGTTTGATCAAGGCGAACGTGCCGACGCGTATTGCGTTTCAGGTCAGTAGCAAGATTGATTCCCGTACGATTTTAGATCAAATGGGTGCAGAAACATTGCTTGGTATGGGAGACATGTTGTACATGCCGCCAGGAACCGGTTTCCCGGTACGTGTGCATGGCGCATTTGTTTCGGATGATGAAGTGCATCGCGTGGTCGATCATTTGAAAGAGCAGGGCGAGCCGAATTACATTGAAGGTATTTTAGAAGGTGGTGTTGCCTAAGGTGGCGATGGCGTGCCTGGTAGTGCAAGTGGCGAAGGCGAGGGGGATGAACTGTACGATCAGGCTGTAGCGATTGTACTTAAAAACCGCCGCGCTTCTATTTCGCTGGTGCAGCGCCATCTACGTATTGGTTACAATCGTGCCGCACGTTTATTGGAACAAATGGAAACAAGTGGGTTGGTGTCGACAATGCAGTCGAACGGAAATCGCGAGATTTTAGTACCTGCTGGTGCAGAACAGGAATAATGATGATTTACAAGAAAACAATGCAAGCCATGGTATTGGCAGCAGCGATGTTGCCGGTGATGGCATCTGCCGCGGCATTGGAGCAGTTTAAAAGTTTCACATCTTCGACACAGTCGGCCAGAGGCGAATTCCAGCAACGTCTGGTCAAAGAGGGGGCAAAAGAGGGCAATTCATCGACAGGTACCTTTGTGTTTGCGCGTCCGGGTAAATTTATCTGGATTTACAAAAAACCGTATGAGCAAGTGTTGCAAGCCGATGGTGAAGATCTGTTTATCTATGATAAAGACCTGAATCAGGTCACCACCAGAAAACTCGGAGATGCATTGAGTGCGTCACCGGCCGAGATTTTATTTGGCAGCAATGATCTCGAGAGAAATTTTATGTTAAAAGAAGCGGGCAATCATGATGGTCTGGATTGGCTGGAAGCTGTGCCAAGAAGCCGGGATTCGACATTTGCCTCGATTGATATCGGTTTGAAAAACGGTGTTCCGGTACAGATGGCGTTGCATGATGCATTTGGCCAGACGTCTTTATTGAAGTTTGATAAATTCGAAAAAAATCCCGTGTTGAAGTCGAACAATTTTACGTTTGTGATTCCCAAGGGTGCTGATGTGATCAAGCAGTAATTGTGCTGCTTGATGTAACACTGCCCCGGATTTTTTCGGGGCAGTGTTATTTGGTGCTGAGGGGTTTACTCAGGGAGTACAAGATGTGCCAGTTTATCCGTGACATCTTTCCATTCTAAGTGGTCTGGCATGGGCGATTTGGCGTTGGTAATCGGTTTCCATCCGGGATGGGCTGCCAGTTTGGTATTCAAGTCTTCAAAATGTTTTAAATGTTCAGGCAGATCGGTGGCATTGTAGATCGCGCCTACAGGACACTCCGGTACGCACATTGAGCAGTCGATACAACCGGAGGGTTCAATGACCAGAAAATTGGGGCCTTCGACAAAACAATCCATCGGGCAAACCGAGACGCAGTCGGTATATTTGCATTGGATGCAGGCGTCAGTAACTACAAAAGGCATAAATAGGCTGGCATGTGCCAAAATGAGAAAACCGTGCAGATTTTAACATTGTTCGACAATGTCATTTTGTCACAGTGAATTCGGCTGTATCGGTTAGACTAATACTTTCACCAATAATTGTTGCTATCCATGAGTGCCATTCCCCTAGCAGAGCGTCTTCGACCGAAAACATTCGATGAAGTGATCGGGCAGGAACACGTCTTGGGCGTGGGCAAGCCCTTGCGTGTCGCATTCGAGTCGGGTGAACCCCACTCAATGATTTTATGGGGTCCGCCTGGTGTGGGTAAAACCACATTGGCACGCATTATGGCAGACAGTTTTAATGCTGAATTTATTGCTTTGTCGGCAGTGTTGTCGGGTGTTAAAGATATTCGTGAAGCAGTTGAACGTGCTCAGGTCATTCGTGCGAATTCGGGACGTAGAACCATTCTGTTTGTCGATGAAGTACATCGTTTCAATAAAAGCCAGCAAGATGCGTTTTTACCGCATGTTGAAAGCGGATTATTTACCTTTATCGGTGCGACAACAGAAAATCCGTCGTTCGAGGTCAATAGTGCACTGCTGTCGCGTGCGGCTGTCTATGTACTGAAATCGTTAACCGAAGAAGACTTGCTGGCGTTGCTTGAGCGTGCCTGTCGGGAAGCTTTGGACGGATTGGCATTCAGTGATGATGCCAAAAGGACCTTGGTGGCAAGCGCTGATGGCGATGGCAGAAAACTCTTAAATAATCTGGAAATTGTGGCGCATGCTGCAAAAAACAAAGGTCAGACCGAAGTCGATATGGTATTGCTGGGAGAGTGTCTGGGGGATGCTTTACGCCGCTTCGATAAAGGTGGAGATGCGTTTTATGATCAGATTTCCGCGCTGCACAAATCAGTGCGTGGATCAAATCCGGATGCCGCACTCTATTGGTTTACGCGTATGATTGATGGTGGCGCGGATGCCCGTTATCTGGCACGGCGTATTGTGCGCATGGCTTGGGAAGATATTGGTCTGGCGGACCCGCGTGCGATGCAAATTGCCAATGATGCGGCAGCGACTTACGAGCGACTGGGTTCTCCCGAGGGGGAGCTAGCGTTGGCACAAGCATTGATTTACATGGCAGTTGCCGCTAAAAGCAACGCCGGATATATGGCTTATAATCAGGCGCGTGCATTTGTTGCAAAAGACAAGTCACGTACGGTGCCGGAACATTTACGTAATGCACCGACCAAGCTGATGAAAGAGCTTGGTTACGGTAAACTATACCGGTATGCACATGATGAGCCGCATGCGTATGCCGCAGGTGAAAATTATTTCCCGGACGGGATGGCAGCACCGAACTGGTATCGGCCGGTGCCACGTGGTATGGAAACAAAAATTGCCGAGAAACTGGCTTTCTTGCGGCAATTGGACAAAGAAGCGAAAAAATAATCGACGTCGGTAAATGGTTGTTGGAG